>CACXDY010000260.1 GCA_902766505.1 uncultured Prevotellaceae bacterium | reverse complement strand
TCACCGACATAGCACCCTATGCAGAGATAGACCACCCCGGCTATGGTTCCATCCGCAATACAGATTCCAATCTGTTTTATTTCCCGATATATGTGCTACTTGGCGACTTGAACTTATGGGCAGGCAATTACCGCAGCGCCGCAGAGAACTACTACAAATACATCAGCCAAAGAAACGGGCGCAACTCCTCCTACCCTATCAGCATCAATTCTGTCCGTTTCTCCCCGAACGACAACCACTGGATGAGCACCATGGACAGTTGGTCAACGATGTCGTTTGGCACAGAAATCAGTTCCATCAATTCGGAGCTCATCACGATGATACCCGGCGACTCCATCCCATCGGAGGGCAACTACAGCGAACTGCGCGACCTCTTCAATACCAATGAGCGCAACGAATACAAGGAATCAATCATCCCCTCTCCCTATCTCTACCAGCTGTCGGCATCCCAGCGCTATTGCCACTACACCTCGGGTGGCGAATACGTGTTTTCCCCCGATGCTCTTGAAGACCATCGTTCCGGTGACCTCCGCCTCCAGGCATCTTTCCGTCAGAGCAACGTCAATATGACAATCAACGGCAAGCGGGTCACCAATTACGTCTCCAACTACAAGTTCAGCACGCGCAATGTGCACCTCTACCGCCGCTCCATGGTCTATCTGCGCATGGCAGAGGCACTCAACCGTGCCGGATTCCCCCGTTTCGCTTTTCAAATCCTGAAAAGCGGTGTGAACAACAGTGTGATAGAAAACGAGGTAATACCCTATTATCCCTCCGACGAGGCCTGGCTGAGGACCTTCGATTTCCCCGATAACCTCTACATACTCGAGACCACAGCCGGTGGAGGTAACGAGAACACCATGGGCATCCACTCCCGCGGCTGTGGCTACAGCAATGCCAACAGCTCCTATGTCCTGCCCGATGACGAGCAATTGGACGACAGGCAACGTCTGCAATACCAGATTGAGAAGGTAGAAGACCTCATCGTTGATGAAGCAGCCTTGGAGTTTGCATTTGAGGGAATCCGCTACTACGACCTGATGCGTATTGCCCTTCGCCGCAATGCCCCCAGCTATCTTGCCGAGCATGTGGCCCGCCGTACAGGAGCACTCGATGCCGCACTGCTTCAAAAGCTCTCTTCCACCGACAACTGGTATCTGAAGCTGGAATAATCACTGTCGGTCCTCTAATGGCCGAAATGGATACTGTGACCAATGATTCAAACAAGAATAAAACGACTGCTCATACTGATTGTGTGCATGGTGCTGTTCCTGCCAATGGCAGCACTCGACGACTACCGCCACCAAAACCTGACGATGAACGATGGTTTGGCCGCCAATGCCGTGCGCAATATTGTCCAAGACAAATTCGGCTATATGTGGTTTGGCACCGACAATGGTCTGTGTCGTTACGATGGTGTGCATGTGCTCACGTTCCGCATCCCCGACCTTGGTAAGAATCAGTATGTGACTTCGTTGATGGCCTCCGACGATGGTATTTACGTCGGCACCGAGCGCGGTGTCTTTCTTCTCTGTTTCGATAACGGCAAATTCGAGAAACTATCCAACGGCATCCATACCACTGTGACCAGCATCGCCAAGGACAAGGATGGCAAGTTGTGGGTGTCCACCAATGGTCAGGGTGTCTATTGTGAAGAGAAACAATATGATTTCAAATCCACTGGCGGTTCCATCTCCCAAGTATATATCGACAACAGCAACCAAATTTGGACCGTGACCAATCATAGCAGCACGGCACTCCAAAAGTTCAACCGTCTGCACGACCGTTTCGAGCCAGTCACATTGGATTTTCCCTCAGACTACCGCTCCCTGCGCATGTTGCAAACCCGTGACGGGCGTAGGTGGCTTGGGAGTTGGGAACACGGTCTGCTGCTGATACACAGCGATGGCCATGTGGAGCAGATGCTCAATCCTGCAGAGACGAAAGTAGGTATGCACATCCACACGCTCTATGAACGTTCCGATGACTGCATCTGTATCGGCTGCGATGATGGACTCATCTGTCTCAACCCCCAGACGAGAGAATGGTATCGTCTCTCGGAACGTTTGCAGATACCCCAAAACAAGTTATCCGACCGTTTCGTCTATTCCATCATAGGGGACAAAGAGGGAGGACTATGGATTGGCACTTTTTATGGTGGTGTAAACTATCTATCACCCATAGGCAAACGTTTCGACGGATATACGGTGGGTGAAGGACTTACAGGCAATGTGATTTCACGTTTTTGCGAAGACCGCCATGGACATATATGGGTGTCCAGCGATGATGGCGGCCTGATGTGCTATAGACCCGGCGACCAAAGCTTCATCCCATATCCTCACCGCGAAGAACTGCGCTGGCGCAACATCCATGCACTTGCCATCAAGGGCGATGACCTATGGATAGGCACCTATACCGATGGTGTCTATGTTCTGAACACATCGACAGGCCATCTAAGACAATATACAAGTTCAGCCGCTGAGACCAGCCTCGACGACATCAGCTCATATGCCATACTTCACGACAGCCATGGTCAGACTTGGGTGGCCACAATGGTCGGCATTAATCTCTACCATGCCGCAAGCGACAATTTTGAACGCATAGGAAAGACCGGTACCATTACCATCGACATCGATGAAGACAAAGACGGCAATCTTTGGTTCTGCACCCAAGGCGAAGGACTTTATCATCTGGACCGCAAGACACATCGGCTGAAGGCATATCATTACGACTCCAAGGACCGCCACTCAATCAGTGACAATCAGGTGAACTGTGCTTATCTGGATGAGAGTGGAAAATTGTGGATTGGCACGTTCAGCGGTCTCTGCACTTACGACCGCCAGCACGACAACTTTGTACGCATCCACCTTGACGTGCCCAATCAGAACATACAAAGTATCGTGGAATCCCACGGTGCTTTATGGCTCTCCACCGACTATGGCGTGGTGAAATATGTCCCTGGTGAGGGAGTACAGCATTTCACCCTTCACGATGGTTTGGTAGGCAATCAATTTCAACCCAACAGTGTGTTGAAATCCAACGATGGCCGTATCTACTTTGGAGCGACAAATGGTTTTAACGCATTCTATCCCCACGACATCAAGACCAATGACATCCCACCGAGAATCTATATCACATCGTTGCGGATAATGAACCATGACGAACATTCAGAGGAAGGAATCCCCCTCCATTTCTCAGAAAAATATGATTTGGAATATAGTGATGCCCGCATGATTACCATTTCGTTTGCATCGCTGAGTTACTGTTCACCAGAGAAGAACCAGTATGCCTACATGCTTGACGGCTTTGACAAGGAATGGAACTACGTAGCCAACCAGTCACAGGCCACCTATACGAATCTGCCGGCCGGCAAATACACATTCCGTGTAAAGGCCACCAACAACGACGGCATTTGGTCGGAACACGAGGCCACCCTGCTCATCACGGTTCATCCACCACTTTGGTGGAGTTGGTGGGCAAAGTTGCTTTATCTGCTACTTGCGTTGGGTATCATTTGGTATTATGTTCACATGCGCCTACAACGCGAGAAACGTCGTCATCAACTTGAGATGGAAGGTCTGACTCACAAGAAAGAACAGGAGGTGCGCGATGCCCGTCTGAGGTTCTTCACCATGATAGCCCACGAGATACGCACCCCCGTCTCACTCATCATCGCACCATTGGAGAAGATTATGAAGCGTGGCAACCCCTCAGAGGAAATGAAGGTAATAGACCGCAATTCACACCGTTTGCTTGAACTTGTCAACCAACTGCTCGACTTCCGTAAAATAGAGGAACAAAGTATGCTGATACATTTTGTTCCCCAAAACATCCACCAATTAATTGAGGATGTGGTTGTGAGGTTTGCACCAACAATAGAGCAAAGCGGGAAACAGTTCATCGTGGACTATCCCGACCCACACTTCACAGCCATTGTCGACACAGAAGCACTGACGAAAGTATTGAGCAACCTGCTCACCAATGCCAACAAATACACCAAAGACGAAGTGTCGTTGCGCTGTGTGGAGGAACCCTCGGGCGATTATTTCCATATCGTAGTCAGCGACAATGGCATAGGCATCAGTGAAAAAGACCTATCCCATATTTTCGACCCATTCTATCAAGCAGAAGGCAACAAGCCCGGCACCGGCATAGGACTGAGCATTGTAAAAAATATCGTGGATTATCACCATGGCACCATCAAGATAGACTCGGAACTTGGCAAAGGCACCACATTTACGGTCACTCTGCCCGTCAAGCAGGACTCAGCGCCCCTACCCGACCCGACGTCCAAGACTGTTTCGGCCACACACATTACCTCAGAAGAAAGTCCCCGCACAGCCAATACACCGTTGGAATCAACAGCCGAGAAATCCGCACCCAGTTCTACCATGCTCATCATCGACGACTCAGACGAAATGGTAGGTTTCCTGGAAAGTCATTTCAGCGAGAAATACGAAGTTTTGACCGCCCGTGACGGCATCGAGGCGCTCGACCTCCTCACCAAACGGGAAGTAGGCATCATCATCTCCGACTGGATGATGCCACACATGGACGGAGCCGAACTGTGCCGCCGAGTGCGCAACAATCCTCTGACAAGCCACATCCCCTTTGTCATGCTCACTGCCAAAACCGATGATGACTCAAAAGTCGAGGGTATGGATGTGGGAGCCGATGCATATATCGAGAAACCATTTTCGATAGAGTATTTGGAGGCATGTATCCGCAACATGCTTCAAATGCGTCTCCATCTGATGAAGAAGTTCTCGTCGCAGCCCCTTGACCCTATCACTGAGATAGCCCATAATGCGACCGACAACGAATTTCTGGTGAAGATGTACAAAATCATAGAGGAAAACTTCTCCAATTCGGAGTTGAATGTGAATTTTCTGGCCGACAGAATGAATATCAGCCGCAGCGGTCTGTTTGCCAAGATTAAGACACTTGCCGATGTCACGCCGAACGAGATGATCATGATTGTCCGTCTGAAACGAGCAGCCCAACTTCTTCTCGAAGGCGGCCGTACGGTCAGTGAAATCAGTTACATGGTAGGATTCTCCAATCCATCCTATTTCTCTAAGTGCTTCCACAAGCAATTTGGTATGCGGCCTGCCGATTACATGAAGTCGGGCCAATCTTAACAGGAAGAAAGACAAAGAAAAGTCAAGACAAAAGAATCATTCAACCCAATTGCAAGGAAGAAGTCGAACAATGTCAGACACATGCTCCCTATTATCGAAAAATAATCAAGATTTTTCAGCTGTTTTAATGGCTTTTCTTTGTATATTTGCAAATCCATCTCAACTAATTCTCTGAGCGAGAGAATCACGAAAGCAAACCAAAGAAAAAAACCTATGATTATGACATACAAAAGAATTCTTCTCATGGCGTACTCTGCTGTCTTTGCCACAGCAATTAACGCCCAGGTGGCCATCGACATCGATGCCCAGCAACGCGGGCCGAAGGTCAGTCCCATGCTCTATGGCATCTTCTACGAAGACATCAACCACGCTGCCGACGGCGGTCTCTATGCTGAGTTGATACGCAACCGTTCGTTTGAGGACGGTCCACGCTATGGCGCTCCTGCCGACATGCAAGGTTGGTCGGCATATGCTGCCGCCCCATCTCAAATCAATGCCAGGCTTATACAACCGTCAAAAAAGACGCCATTGCTCAATGCCGTTCAGCATAATGCGTTGGAACTCAACGTCAAAGCATCGGCTTCTACCCCCGTCTGCTTAGTGAATGAGGGATATTGGGGTATCAACGCCGTGCAAGGCCGCAGTTACCGTTTGTCATTCTGGGCGAAGGCCCCAAAATACAAGGGCACCGTGAAAGCTACACTCTGCTCACGGGACGGCGCACAGATATATGCCGAAAGTGAAGTCCGCGGTTTTCCAGCCAACAAGGTCAAAGGTTGGGCAAAGTATGAAGCCACACTGATGGTCAACGACAATGACCCCCAGGCACAATTTGCCTTCGTCTTCGACGGAGTAGGACAAGTACAGCTCGACATGGTGAGCCTATTCCCACCCACCTTCAAGAACCGCGAGAACGGTATGCGTCCCGACCTGGCCAACATGCTGTGGCAGATGCGCCCGAAGTTTATGCGCTTCCCCGGCGGCTGTTTTGTGGAAGGTCAGGAGAGTCCAGACAATGCCTTCCGTTGGGAACGTACCATAGGACCGATAGAAGAGCGCGAAGGTCATTGGAATGTGAATTGGGGTTACCGCACCACCGACGGACTGGGCTATCACGAATATCTGCAGTTGGCCGAAGACTTGGGTGCCAAGCCACTCTTTGTGGTAAACGTGGGTCTTTGGCATGGCGGCATGACACCCTATGACAGCATCCAGCCCTGGATAGATGAATGTATGAATGCCATCGAGTATGCCAACGGTCCTGTCACTTCGAAGTATGGTGCCATGCGCGCCAAAAACGGCCACCCAGAACCTTTCGGTCTGGAATATTTAGAGGTAGGCAATGAGAACAACCAGCCCGACCCCCGCCAACAAAGCGACCATTACTACGACCGTTATGAACAGTTCTACAAAGCTATTCGTGCCAAGTATCCCGAGATGAAAATCATCGGCAACGTTGTGGCATGGGGCGATGACAACCCGAAGTGGAACTCCACACTGCCTGTGGACCTTCTTGATGAGCATTACTACCGCTCACCCGACTGGTTTGCCGGTGCTTTCCACAAATACGACAGTTACGACCGCCGTGGTCCGAAAGTCTATGTAGGGGAATATGCCGTGACCAACGGTTTCGGTAATCTGGGTAACATGAACGCCGCGCTGGGTGAGGCCGTTTATATGATGGGCATAGAAAACAATTCCGATGTAGTGGAGCTGGCATCCTATGCGCCCATTTTCGTCAATGAGAACGATGCCCGCTGGCGTCCCGACATGATACGTTTCAGCAGCAGCCGCGTCATGGGAACGCCTTCCTACTACGTGTAGCAACTCATGCCACAACACATCGGCACCCAAGTGTTGAAAGTCAGCCAGACCAACCCCTACGAGGCTATCATCCGCAAGCCGATAACACCCAAGCAAAACCGCATAGGTTTCGGCACGTGGGGCACCCGTGCTTCGTTTGAGACCGGCAAGGATGTAGAATACATCAATGGCGACTGGAAAAAAGAGGGTAACACTTTGAAACAGACCAGTCTTAAGGAAGCTACCATCTGCGTGGAAAAAGATATCATCAACAACGACCACTACACCTGCAAATTCCGTGCTTGCAAGGATGAAGGTGCCGAGGGATTCCTCATTATCTTCAACTATGTAGATGAAAAGAACTACTGTTGGCTGAACTTGGGCGGATGGGGCAACACCCAGCATGCCATTGAGCAAATCAGCAATGGTGGCAAACTGCAGACCATAATCAAGCGGGGACGTGTGGAAAAGGGCCGCTGGTACGACATTACCTTGCAAGTGGCAGGTGACAGTGTAAAGGCTTGGATGGATGACCAACTTGTTTTCGATACCGTGCTGAAACGTGATGACACGAAAGGAGTCTATTCCTCAGCCACCATCGACGAAACGACCAACGAGATTATCGTAAAAGTAGCCAACACGAGTGAGACGGCAACCACAGCCAGTCTGAATCTAACAAATTTTGCCCCCAAATGTGCCCGTGTGGTGCGTCTGTCTGCCAATGACGGCATGGACGAGAACACGCTCCAGGCTCCCACCAACATTCATCCTGTAGAGCAACTGCTCTCACCCGAAGGGAACCACGTATTGCTCGATGTGCCCCCCTACTCTCTTAACATCGTCAGGATCAAGTGAGAAGTGGCTGAAATCGCCCTTTTTTAAAACGGATGACTGGGCGCAATGAACAGACATAAAAATAGGGTTTTGATATCAAAACCCTATTTTTATGTTTTTGGTATCAAATACCGAAGTACACTTTGCCAGTCGGGAAATTGGTCTGTTCCAAAGTGTATCCATTCGCCTGCGAACTCGCTGGCGCCGTTATTATCCCGGTCATCAATCAGGTAGTCACCCTGACAGAGGTCCTTGCGGTGGGTGATAATCATCCGCTTGTAGAACACGTCGTCGAGGTATTTTGTTACCCACTTTACCTTGTCAGACCATGCTGACGGATTTTTCCATGGTGCTGTGGAGAGGATGAACAACTCGTAATGCTTCTGCAGCTCATGCACCGCCTCAATAGCATCCTTCATCGGCTTCATCTTTCCGAACAAGCCAGGTATGTCGTCGTAGTGAGGCTTGCCATTACCGTCGTCTGCATACTTGGCTTTCTCTTCTTCTGGAATTTGGTCGAGCCCCGATTTGAAGTCGACCAATACGTTGTCCATGTCAATAAATACTCTTTTCATATCATTAATCTTAGGTTTTCGATAACAATATAGTCACATCGGGAGGAAAATTAAAAAAAGAGTGATAAAATCCAAGAAATTGAAATCTTCTGTGTTTTATCATTTTTAATTTGCTATGCAAATATAGTCATTTTTTTGGAAATAATACAGTAAATAAGCCCTTTTTTCCTTACAAAAAAGAAATTCATGTATAGGACAAAGGAAATTGACCAAGGATGGAAAAACCGCGACATGCTACCCACAAATCGCATTGTGGGAGGATGCCGACATCAACACTTGAGTGGATCATTACTTGTAGCGAACATGGTGAAAGCACAAATTTGGATTATTACATGTAAAATGTGCAAGAATTTACGATTTTTGGTGTTTATATAAACAGAACTATATAATCATTGCCATATGAAAATATTGAAGAATTGGAAAAAGAAACGATTTAGCGAGAGTCGCATGAGAGTGATATATTCAATTTGCTTTGTGCTGCTTGGATGCTTTGCCCTCACTTCTTGCATCATCGAAGAACCAGATGGAAAGTGGGATTCAATGGTTTGGAAAGCAGAAGAGCACGTTCAGAAAACTGATGGCATATATACAATTTCTGCATCAGGTTCCGTTATCACCTTCTCTTGTGGGAACTATTCATCTCCATGGATTGAAAATGCAGAGTCTAAAGGGGAATGGTATTTTCCTCCTCGAGAGGAAAACAACTATCATACGATAAAGGCAGATTGGTTTAATGTTGAGATGAGAGGGAACAAACTTAAGGTGACTTTCGAACGCAACGAAACGCCAACGGAAAGGCCACTCAAGCTGACAGTTACAGCCGGTGACATTTTCTACACCTTTAACTTCAAACAATATGCCAACAGATAAGGCTTTTGCCCTACCGCCGTCTTCACACATGCCTTTTGTGACTGCTGCGATGAAGGTACGGTGTATAGAAACTATTTACATAAAATATTGCCATTGTATGCCAATTTATTGGGGTAGGTAAATGCGGGTCGGAGTTTTTTCTTTATCTTTGCTGACAAATAAAACGAAAAATCAGCACTTATGATGAAGAAAAGGAATAGAATGGTCATCCTGTTCGCAATGCTCGGACTGATGGTAATGCCTGTAAAGGCGCAAAAATGGGAACATCTTGCAGACACCCCCCAGATGGGTTGGAGTACATGGAACAAATTTCAGGGAAATATCTCCGAAGAAATCATCAAGGGCATTGCCGATGCCATGGTGGAAAGCGGTCTGCGCGACGCAGGTTATACCTATATCAATATTGATGACTGTTGGCACGGTCAGCGCGACAAGGACGGATTTATCCAAGCCGACCCCAAGAAGTTTCCCAACGGCATGAAAGCCGTAGCCGACTATGTTCATGCAAAAGGCTTGAAACTCGGTATCTACAGCGATGCAGGAACCGGAACGTGTGCCAATATGCCAGGTTCACTGGGACATGAGTATCAGGATGCCCTGCAATATGCCCGTTGGGGAGTGGACTATCTGAAATACGACTGGTGTAACACGACCAACGTGAATCCCCAAGGAGCCTATCAGCTCATCAGCGATGCATTGAGAGCAAGCGGGCGCCCCATCTTTTTGAGTATGTGTGAATGGGGCAACAGCAAGCCTTGGAAATGGGCTCGCGATATAGGCCATTCGTGGAGGACGACACCCGACATCTGGTGCAGTTTCGACTCTCTCCGCGTCTTTGAGGCAGGCTACAGCCAGTTTGGTGTCATGCAATGCATTGCCTTTAATGACACCCTCCGTCAGTATGCCGGTCCTGGTTATTGGAACGACCCAGACATGCTTGAGGTGGGCAACGGAATGACAGAGAACGAAGACCGTGCCCACTTCACGATGTGGTGCATGATGGCCAGTCCGCTGATTCTTGGCAATGACCTGCGCAACATGAATGATGCCACCCGTAACATCTTGATGAACAAGGAGATGATAGCCATTGACCAAGACCCATTGGGCGTGCAAGGCTGGCACTTTATGGACCGTGGTGGTTTGCAGTTCTGGCTCAAGCCATTGGCCAACGGCAATTGGGCCTTTACCATTCTGAACCCCACCCGTCAGGACATTACTTGTGAGTTGAACTGGCAGGATTTGAACGTGACTGACAAGGATGTGAGTGGACTAAGTACAAAACTGGACACCTTGGTCTATAGAGTTTACAACCTATGGACACACAAGCAGGAGGGCAAGACATCCGTCAAGAACAAGACAGAGCGCAAACTGACCGTCAAGAGTCATGATGTTGTAGCTTATCTATTGAAATTATAAAATCCAGCATCATGAGCACTACAAGGCACCGGATTCTAATTGCCATGGCGGTCAGTGTGATTGCCATAAGTATGAATGCCCAGAATGAGAGGGAGAAAATCCTTCTTGATGAAAATTGGAAATTCGCTTTTGGAAATGCATCCGACCCAGCCAAGGATTTTGGCTGTGGAACAGAGTATTTCAACTATCTGACAAAGGCCAACTCCATTCATAATGAAGGCCCCTACTCGGGTAAGTTTGACGACTCCGCATGGCAGACGATATCGTTGCCCCACGACTGGGTGACAACGCTTCCTTACGCATCCTCGGCCAGTCACTCACATGGATACAAAACGGTAGGCTATCAGTATCCCGAAACCAGTGTAGGCTGGTATCGCAAGGTGATTCAGGTTCCTGAAGAAGACCTTGGTAAGCACATCGCCCTACAGTTTGACGGCATCTTCCGGAACGCCCGAATCTGGTTCAACGGCTTTTATATGGGTACAGAGCCCAGCGGATATGCTACACAGGTGTATGACGTAACAGAGTACGTGAATTACGGAGGCGATAACCTTATTTGTGTCAGAGCCGACGCCACCCTTGAAGAAGGTTGGTTTTATGAAGGTGCCGGCATCTATCGTGATGCATGGCTCTTGAAAACTTCCGCCATCAGTGTGGCTCCTTTCGGCACCTTTGTCTATGCCGACCTGGCACAATCCTATGCAAAGGCAACCCTTCACGTCGAGGCGGAAGTCAACAACAGTTCGTTGTCGACCCAAACCTGCCATGTGAGCCATCGTTTGCTGGATGCTGAAGGCCATGAGGTTGCGAAGAGCCATACGGAATCGTTAACCCTGAAACCAAAAGAAACTCTTGGCTGCAAGCAGCAGTTCGACATCCTCAATCCGCACCTATGGACGACTGACGACCCGTATTTGTATATAGTAGAGACGACGGTCACGGTGGACGGAGAAGTCAAGGATATTTATGAGACCGTGACGGGTGTCCGCCAGGTCGAGTTTGATGCCGACCGTGGTTTCCTGCTCAACGGGAAGCCCTTGAAATTGAAAGGAGTCAACATGCACCAAGACCATGCCGGTGTGGGGTCCGCCATCCCCGATGCCTTGCAGGCATGGCGCATCAAAAAGTTGAAAGAATTCGGCTGTAATGCCTATCGAGCCTCGCACAATCCCATGACCCCATCCCTGCTCGACATATGCGACCGGGAAGGTATTTTGGTCATCGAAGAGAACCGCCTCTCTGGCATCAACACTGAGCATCAGCGCCTGTTGGAAAACATGATTAAGCGCGACCGCAACCACCCCTCGATTATCTTATGGAGCGATGGCAACGAGGAATGGGGCATGGAGAACACGGTGCCAGGGCGCAGGGTGGCAGAGGCGATGCGTGAGTACACGCGCCTTCTCGACCCGACCCGCCACTCCACCATCGCCAATGCCGGTGGTGGCGAAATGATAAAGGGTCTCGACGTGGTGGGGTTCAACTATATCCACCAGAACAACGTCGACGAGCGCAAACGGTTAAATCCCGCGTGGAAGATTGTCGGCACAGAAGAGACTACGGGCTGTGGCACACGCGGCATCTATTTCAACACAAAGGAAGCACCAGGGCATATGGTTTCCATGAACCGCGACACTACCCACCATCATGTGGAAAACGTCATCGAACGCGGTTGGAAGTTCTATGCAGAGCGTCCCTGGGCAGCAGGCATTTTCTATTGGACTGGTTTTGATTACCGGGGAGAACCCAACCCGCTGTCGTACCCAGCCCATGACTCAGAGTTCGGCATTTTGGACTATTGTGGATTCTGGAAAGATGAAGCTTGGTATCTGAAGTCGTGGTGGATGGATGAGCCTGTGTTGCACATCTTCCCTCACTGGAACTTGGCCGGCCACGAGGGAGAAGAGGTGGAACTGTGGGCCTATAGCAATTGTGATGAGGTGGAACTGACGGTAAACGGCAAGAAGCTTGGTCGTCAGTCGATGCCCAAGAATGGACATTTGAAGTGGAAAGCCACCTACAAGCCTGGAAAAGTGACTGCTGTAGGTTATAAGAACGGCCGGCGTGTGATGACTCAAACCATTGAAACCACCAAACCCGCGAAGAAAATAGTCGTGAGAGCCGACCGCAGCACTATCTCAGCCGATGGTCGTGACGTAGCAGTTGTCACTATTGAGATTCAGGATGCCAAGGGGCGTATAGTGCCCGATGCCTGTCCTACGCTGACTTTCCGTTTGGAGGGCGAAGGCCATATCCTCGGTGCCGGCAATGGCGACCCGTCATTTTTAGGAGAGGACCATCCCAAGCTACAAGATTGCCGCAATTTCAGTATCCCTGCTTTCAATGGTTTGGCACAAGTGCTCATCCAAAGCAATCGTCAACCATCAACACTCACCCTTACGGTTCAGTCGAATGGCTTGACAACAAGCAATATGTCAATCATTGCGAAATGAGATAATGATTTATGCGTGAACAGGTCGGCAAGAAAAAGTGCTACGATTTAATAAGGTCATGTTGAAAGCCTCCGCTTACCCCTGCTGAAGAATGGAAATGGTTGCCTATATAGATTTATTCTATTGACCAACCTTAAGGGCCCGAGGAGGGCTAATTCTACATAATATCAATAAACAAGGGCTGAAAAGGGATGAAAATGGCTGAAAAAGAGAGAAAACAAGGAAAAAACAACTTTTTTCTCCAAAAAATTTTGTCGTCTCAAAATAATCACTTAACTTTGCACACGCAAAATACGAAGGCTCCCTAGCTCAACTGAATAGAGCATCTGACTACGGATCAGAAGGTTGTGGGTTTGAATCCCGCGGGAGTCAC
>CACXDY010000259.1 GCA_902766505.1 uncultured Prevotellaceae bacterium | reverse complement strand
GAGCGGCGAACAAGTATATTGGGAGAAGGTCAAGAATGCTGCTAAGGCAGAGATTGCTCTGCGTCGCGTGTTGAAGGATGAGGGCGCTACAGCCTTCACCACCAACTTCGACGACCTTGGCGATGCCAACATCGACGACCCCAACTTCTGTGGCTTCGACCAGATTCCCGGTCTTGCCTCACAGCGCCTTATGGCTGAAGGTATCGGCTTTGGTGCAGAGGGCGACTGGAAGACAGCCTGCCTCTATCGCACCCTTTATGTCATCCAGCAGGGCATGCCCACTGGTTGCTCATTCCTCGAGGACTACACCCTCAATTTTGCTGGCAACCAGTCATCATGCCTACAGAGCCACATGCTTGAGATTTGTCCGCTCATCGCTACCGACAAGCCCAAACTCGAGGTTCACTTCCTCGGCATCGGTATCCGCAAGCAGCAGACAGCCCGCCTCGTGTTCACCTCAAAGGTAGGCCGTGGCATCAAGGCTACTGTTGTTGACCTTGGCAACCGTTTCCGTCTCATTTCTCAGGAGGTGGAGTGCATCGAGCCGAAACCCATGCCCAAACTACCTGTTGCCTCTGCTCTCTGGGTACCCCAGCCCACCTTCGAGATTGGCGCAGGCGCATGGATTCTCGCCGGAGGAACTCACCACAGCGCATTCTCTTATGACATCACCGAAGAGTATTGGGAGGACTTCGCTGAAATGCTCGGTATCGAGTATGTCCGCATCAACAAGGACACCAAGATCAGTGAATTCAAGCAGCAGCTTTGCACCAACGAGGTGTATTTCATGCTGAATAAAGCGCTGAAATAATCCTTAGTCAGCATCACCCGGACTCCAGAAGAGTATTTATCAACCACTGTTTTGGAGTCCGGAAGTTTTCATCAAAACAAAGAAACGACCATGACAGCAAAACAAACCATAGAATCCGGCAAAGCCATCCTCGGTATTGAATTTGGTTCCACCAGAATCAAGGCCGTTCTCATCGACGAAGAGAACAAACCCATAGCCCAAGGTAGTCACGAATGGGAGAACCAGCTCGTCGACGGTCTGTGGACATACAGCATTGAGGCCATTTGGTATGGACTTCAAGACTGCTATGCTGACCTCCGTGCCAATGTCCGCAAAGACTATGATACAGAGATAGAAATTCTCGCCGGCATCGGTATCAGCGCCATGATGCACGGCTACATGGCATTCGATGCCAACAAGGAGATTCTCGTACCCTTCCGTACCTGGAGAAACACCAACACGGGCAAAGCCGCAGCAGCCCTCTCCGAGCTGTTCGTCTACAACATCCCTCTGCGTTGGAGCATCTCCCACCTTTATCAAGCTATCCTCGACAACGAGGAGCATGTGTCAAGCATCAAATTCCTCACCACGCTGGCAGGTTATATCCACTGGCAACTTACCGGACAGAAAGTGCTTGGCATCGGTGATGCTTCGGGTATGATTCCCGTCGACCCAGAGACCAAGGACTACTCAGCCGAGATGGTACAGAAATTTGACAAACTCATTGAAACGAAAGGTTTCCCCTGGAAACTGCTCGACATTCTACCAAAAGCCATCACCGCAGGCGAGAACGCAGGTTTCCTGACAGAGGAAGGCGCCAAGCGCCTTGACATCTCCGGCCATCTGAAGCCAGGTATCCCCCTCTGCCCACCAGAAGGAGACGCCGGCACAGGTATGGTAGCCACCAATGCCGTCAGACAACGTACGGGTAACGTATCAGCAGGCACATCTTCCTTCTCCATGATTGTGTTGGAGAAAGACCTGTCGAAACCCTACGAGATGATAGACATGGTGACGACTCCCGACGGCAGTCTGGTAGCCATGGTTCACTGCAACAACTGTACCTCCGACCTCAATGCATGGGTCAACCTGTTCAAGGAATACCAACAGCTGCTCGGCATACCCGTAGACATGAATGAGGTATATGGCAAACTGTACAACAATGCGCTCAATGGTGATACAGACTGCGGCGGACTCATCTCCTACAACTACATCTCAGGAGAGCCAGTCACCGGACTCGAAGAAGGTCGTCCTTTGTTCGTCCGCTCCGCTTCTGATAAGTTCACCCTGGCCAATTTCATGCGTGCTCACCTCTATGCTTCAGTGGGTGTGCTCAAGATCGGCAATGACATCCTCTTCAAGGAAGAGAAGGTGAAGGTTGACCGCATTACGGGTCACGGTGGACTATTCAAGACCAAAGGTGTGGGACAGCGCATACTCGCAGCAGCCATCAACTCCCCGATTTCCGTGATGGAGACAGCCGGTGAAGGTGGTGCTTGGGGTATTGCCCTTCTGGCAGCCTACATGGTCCGCAATGAGCAAAAGCTTCCACTTGACGAATACCTCGACAAGGTGGTGTTTGCCGGTGATGCCGGTGTAGAAATTGCGCCGACACCCGAGGATGTTGAAGGATTCAACAAGTACATAGAGAACTACAAGGCTTGCCTTGGTATTGAGCGTGCTGCCGTGGACTGCAAGAAATAAAAAAAGCGAATCACATGAGGAAATTGATCACAGCGGCCATTTTGGCCACCATGTCAGTAGCCGCCATGGCTCAAGATGCCACCATCAGCATCAAGGACATCGACGGCACCCAAAAGATACCCAAGGAAATTTATGGTCAGTTTGCCGAGCATCTCGGCACCTGCATCTATGGAGGTCTTTGGGTAGGTGAGAATTCTCCCATCCCCAACACGCAAGGATACCGCAACGATGTGCTTGAGGCCCTCAAGCAACTTAAGGTGCCCGTGCTCCGCTGGCCAGGCGGTTGTTTTGCTGATGAGTATCACTGGATGGACGGTATCGGCCCGAAAGACAAGCGTCCTTCGATGAAGAACAACAACTGGGGAGGCACCATTGAGGACAACTCCTTCGGCACCCACGAGTTTCTCAACCTATGTGAACTCTTAGGCTGCGAGCCCTACATCAGTGGCAATGTCGGCAGCGGTACCATGGAAGAGTTAGCCAAATGGGTGGAATATATGACTTCAGAAGAAGGCACCCCCATGGCCAAGCTCCGCAAGGAGAATGGCCGTGCGAAACCATGGAAGGTGAAATTCCTTGGTGTGGGCAATGAGAGTTGGGGTTGCGGTGGCAATATGCGCCCGGAATACTACAGCGACCTCTACCGCCGTTATTCCACCTACTGCCGCAACTACGACGGCAACCGGCTTTACAAGATTGCCAGTGGTGCCAGTGACTATGATTACAATTGGACGAAAGTGTTGATGAACAACGTGGGCAACCTCATGGACGGTGTCTCCCTCCATTACTATACCGTATCGGGGTGGAATGGTTCCAAAGGTTCGGCCACGAAATTCGACAACGACCAATACTACTGGACTCTCGGGAAATGTCTGGAGATTGAGGATGTCATCAAACGGCATTGCACTATCATGGATGAGAAAGACCCGAACAAACGCATCGGTCTGCTCGTCGACGAATGGGGCACATGGTGGGATGAGGAGCCCGGCACCGTCAGTGGTCACCTCTATCAACAGAATGCCCTGCGCGATGCCTTCGTTGCAGCACTCTCACTCAATGTGTTCCACAAGTACACTGACCGTGTCAAGATGGCCAATATCGCCCAAATCGTGAATGTACTCCAATCGATGATTCTTACCGACACGAAGGGGACAGGTCACATGGTGTTGACCCCGACATATCATGTCTTTGAGATGTACAAGCCATTCCAGGAAGCCACCTTCCTCCCACTTGACCTCAAATGTGAAAAGATGCGCGTACGCCATGACATGAACAAGCAGATGGACGAGAGCCGTGATGACGGTTACCGCACACTGCCCCTCATCAGTGCATCAGCAGCCAAGACAACCGACGGCAGCATGGTTATTTCACTGTCCAATGTCAGTCTTGACAAGAAATCCGAGATTACCATCGATTTAGGCGGTTTCAAAGGCAAGAATGTCAGCGGCCGCATCCTCACCAGCAAGAGTGTTGCCGACTACAATGACTTTGAGCATCCCGACCGTGTACAGCCCGTACCTTTCAAGGATGCGAAAATCAAAAAGGGTACCCTCACCGTAAAGGTACCTGCCAAGTCGCTTGTTGTCCTTGAAGTGAAATAAAGACAACCAACAATTCAAAGACTCACATTATCAATAAACCATTACAAATGAACGACAAGAAAGTTATGATTAAGGCAGCCGACAACATCCGTATCCTGGCTGCGTCAATGGTAGAAAAAGCCAAATCTGGTCACCCTGGTGGAGCTATGGGTGGTGCCGATTTTATCAATGTTCTTTTTTCCGAGTTCCTGGTCTACGATCCTGAGAATCCCTCATGGGAAGGCCGCGACCGTGTCTTCCTCGACCCCGGTCATATGTCACCAATGCTCTACTCAGCTCTTGCCCTTCAGGGTAAGTTCACTCTTGAGGAACTGAAACAATTCCGTCAGTGGGGTTCTCCTACTCCGGGACATCCCGAGCGTGAGATTGAGCGTGGCATCGAGAACACCTCCGGTCCACTCGGTCAAGGCCATACATTTGCTGCCGGTGCCGCTGTGGCAGAGAAGTTCCTGGAAGCCCGTCTCGGACACACTCCCATGCAGCACAAAATCTACGCCTACATCTCCGATGGTGGTGTAGAAGAGGAGATTTCCCAAGGCACAGGCCGTCTGGCAGGTATCCTCGGTCTCAACAACCTCATCATGTTCTACGACTCCAACGACATCCAGCTCTCTACAGAATGTAGTGTTGTGATGCAGGAGGACACCGAGGCCAAGTATAAGGCATGGGGTTGGAATGTCATCAACATCAATGGTAATGATGCCGATGAGATTCGCGAAGCCCTCAAGGCTGCCCAGAAGGAAGAGAGCCGTCCTACCCTGATTATCGGCAAGACCATCATGGGCAAGGGTGCGCTGAAGAACGACGGCAGCAGCTACGAGCACAACATTGCCACCCACGGAGCACCTCTTGGCGGTGATGCCTATGTGAACACCATCAAGAACCTTGGCGGCAATCCAGAGGCTCCCTTTGAGATTTTCCCCGAAGTGCAGAAACTTTACTCAGACCGTCGTGAAGAGTTGAAAGCCATTGTTGCCGCCCGTCATAAGGAAGAGGCAGAATGGGCTGCTCAGAATCCCGAAAAGGCAGCTTTGCTCAAGGAATGGTTCTCGGGCAATGCTCCCAAAGTTGACTGGTCAGTATTGGTACAAAAAGAAGGCGCCGCCACACGTGCCGCCTCAGCAGCTTGTCTTGGTGTTCTTGCCGAGCAAGTGCCCAACATGATTTGTGCTTCCGCCGACTTGTCCAACTCCGACAAGACCGACGGTTTCCTCAAGAAGACCAAATCACTTCAGGCCAAAGACTTCGAGGGTGCTTTCTTCCAGGCAGGTGTAAGCGAGCTCACCATGGCTTGCATGTGTATCGGTATGTATCTGCATGGTGGTGTTATCCCCGCCTGCGGCACATTCTTCGTATTCTCCGACTACATGAAGCCAGCAGTCCGTATG
>CACXDY010000258.1 GCA_902766505.1 uncultured Prevotellaceae bacterium | reverse complement strand
TAATAATAGTTGATGTTGTGGTTGCTGTAATAGAACAGACTCACGCCACCCTGGATGATGTATTCGGCAAACATACGGGTGTCAACGCCTTCTACAGGGAAAGTGCGGGATACATAATAGACACCATCGTTGTCGAAACGGTAGCCCTGTATGTCGTCGGGGGAGTATTTGGTATACTCCTTTTTCCCATCGGGACAAAAGATGCACTCCTGGCAGTTGCGGCTGTCGGTACGGTAGTCGATGGTGCCATGGATGGAGTCGCCGTTGTTGGTGAGGATATATCCTTTCTTGGGATTGACTTGGGCGGAGCACACGAACGAAAATCCTCCAAGAATCACGATTAAAAGTGTCCTTCTCCAGGCAATCATGGTGGTATATGTCTTCATAATCATTAAATTTTTAATGCCTACTCTTTCCTCGATTTTCGGCTTCTTCGGTTTGATGTTGCAAAAATAATAAAAGGTTGCCGTTTTACCCCCCCCTATTGTTAAAATCGTTTAATTATTGTTAAAAGAGATGGCTGCGGCATTTTGTTTTCAAGCTTCATCAGCAGATGATTTCTATTTTGCAAATCTACGCTTTTTTTCTGAAATTAATTGGTTTGATGGGAAAAAAAAGCTAATTTTGTAAGCTTAGAAACTAATCATACTACATAATGAAGAAAATATCCTTTAAAAAGTGGATTTCCACCGCTATGGTGCTCCTCTCATGCTCCGTGGTCAATGCCCAGCAGCTGGCGTTCCCGGGAGCACAGGGATGGGGACGTTTTGCCACAGGCGGACGCAACGGTTCTGTCTATCACGTGACCAACCTCAACGACTCGGGTTCGGGCTCGCTGCGAGATGCCGTGAGCCAGTCGGGTAGGATTGTGGTCTTCGATGTGGCTGGTGTCATCAATATCAACAGCCGTATCGTCTTTGCCAAAAACCTTTATGTGGCCGGACAAACGGCTCCGGGCGAGGGCATCACCGTCTATGGCGACGGCGTGTCGTTCTCCGGCTCTTCCAATATCATCGTGCGCCACATGCGCTTCCGCATGGGCAAGGGGGGCTCTTCGGGTAAGGACTGCGCCGGCATCTCCAATGGCACCAACATGATTTTCGACCATTGCTCCTTCGCCTGGGGACTCGATGAGGTGTTCTCCATTAATCCCGACGGAAAGGGCGACCTGCACAACATCACCCTGATGAACTGCATCTTCGGGCAGGGACTGCTCACGCACTCCGCCGGCGGACTGATGCAGGCCGACAGCATCACCCTATACCGCAATTTCTATTGCGACAACAGCACCCGAAACAACAAGGTGAAGGGTGCACACCAATATGTCAACAACATCGTCTACAACTGGAAAAACGGATGTTATCTGATGGGAGGCGACTCGCAGGGAAAAAGTTATGCCAACACGCAGGGCAACCTCTTCATCAACGGACCGGCCGGTAATGCCAATGCCTGTACGTCGGGCAACAGCGATTTCAATATCTATGCCGATGACAACTGGCAGGACAAGAATTGCGATGGCAAACTCAACGCCTATCTCATTCCACAGAGCGAATATGGGGGAGGACCTACGTTCCAAAGCGCACCCTATCCCTATCCTGAACTGGATATCGTGAGCGCCAACTCGTTGTTCGACAACCTCTTGCCTGATGTGGGCGCCTCGTTGCCCTATCGCGACTACGTCGACTGCTATATGGTGGATGAATGCCGCTCACTGGGCACCGACGGCGTGCTGATTTCCACCGAGGAGGTGCTGCCCTTTGGCAAACCTTCCTCATGGAACGTGTGGGGTGGGGTGGCCCGCACCGACAGCGACCATGACGGGATGCCCGACGCATGGGAAACGGCCAATGGCACCAACCCCAACCAAAATGACGCCATGGCGAAGGCGGCCAACGGATATGCCAACATCGAGAACTATATCAACAGTATTGACAAGGAGACGGTGGACATGTTCCTGCGCGCTCCCCAACTGCTGCAACAGAAGGATGCCACGGAGTCGACCATCACGTTGACCTGGAGGGACTGGACGGAAGGCGAGGATGGATTCTACGTGGAAATTGAGCGCAACGGCAGTTTCGTCGAGGTAGGCGAAACGGATGCCAATGTCACGACATTTACTATCTCCCAGGGACTGGAAAGCAGCACGGCCTACCGCGTGAGGGTTTGT
>CACXDY010000257.1 GCA_902766505.1 uncultured Prevotellaceae bacterium | reverse complement strand
GCTCCTGCTGCCGAAGCTCCCGCAGCCGAGGCTCCTGCCGCTGCTCCTGCCGCCGAGGCTCCCGCAAAATAAGTCTGGCATATCACTTAGACAATATTTCACGAAAAAAAGTGCCAAAAGATTTGGCCTATCGGCAAAATTGTCTTACCTTTGCAACCGCTTTCCATGAGAAAGCGGCAACACGGTGCCCGTAGTTCAGTTGGTTAGAGCGTCAGATTGTGGTTCTGAATGTCGTGGGTTCGAGTCCCACCGGGCACCCCTCCCAACAAAGCCCTGTAAATTTTGATTTACAGGGCTTTTTCATCCCCTAAAAAAAATAGTTATGCCCCATCATATTTATGTAGCCAGCAGCTGGCGCAATGAATTCTATCCTGAGGTCGTCAAGGCGTTGAAATCCGCCGGCCATGAAGTCTATGACTTCCGCAATCCCCCATCAGGCGATGCCGGTTTCAAGTGGAGCAACATTTCCTCCGACTACATGCAATGGTCGCCGGCAGAGTATCGCATTCAACTCCATCATCCCAAGGCAGAGCGTCAGTTCACCAACGACATCGAGGCCATGGCTTCTTGTGATGTGTGTGTATTGGTGCTTCCCTGCGGGCGAAGTGCCCACACTGAGGCCGGGTGGTTTGCCGGTCAGGGTAAGAAAGTACTGTTGTATATCCCCGAGCGGCAGGAGCCAGAACTCATGTACAAACTCTTCGATGCCATCTGCTGCACCTTGGAGGAACTGATAGAAGAGCTGGAGAAATAGGAATATCATTTCTCGGAGGATTCTGAATACTCGGAATTCTCGGATTACTCAGAGTTTTCAGAATCTTCAGATTACTCAGAGTTTTCAGAATCTTCAGATTACTCAGAGTTTTCGGATTACTCAGATTACTCAGAGTTTTCGGATTACTCAGATTACTCAGATTTCTCTGAAGGATTCTGATTATTCTGATTTCTCCGATAATCAATTCTACTTTGGTACATGCGCTCTTTGATGCCGCCTTCTCTTACGAAGCGGTCTTGCATGGTGATCAACAGTTTGTGAAGCATATATATGGCTTGATGGATGAGGGTGATGCTGAGATTGGCTATCTCCTCATCATTCATTCGCCTTACCTGGACTGCATAGTCTTTGTGTATTTGCCCACTACGTGCATATTGCCGCATCTTTTCATATCTTGGGTGAAGATTGCCCCATTGCTGCAAATGCCGCACTCTCAAATAGTCCTCATAGTCATCGAGCAGCTCTTCGAGGCTGGCCTTAGCCACATTGGTCAGTTTTATCTCTGTCTCACTGGAGGTGACGGCTGCTTGGTTGCCCTCGGCAATGTTTTGCTTCCCAGAACGGGCAGCTTGCACCATTTGGTCGATGGTGCGGTCTCCCTTGCTGAGATAACACTGGGTGAAGTAGAAGGTGATGTCGTAAATCATCTCTGCCACTTGATAGACCCGCAGATTTCGGTAATGCCCATGCTGGGGGAGAAAAGTAATCGGAGAGCTCGGAGGATTCTGAGGATTCTGAGTACTCGGAGGATTCGGATTATTCTGAGGATTCTGAGTACTCGGATTTTTCGGATTATTCTGATTATTATTCATCTTCTTATGGCTTTGATTTAAGAAGAGCGGGGCTAAAAAGCTCCGCTCTTCTTGTTGACCATTTTTATAATTCTGTGTCCCAGACCCCTATGGGTTTCGACCTTGCGTTTCCATCGTTGTCAGGGTCATTGTCGGGGTCAATATCCTGATGGTAGTGCCCGTCACCATCGCTGATGATATCCATGAAATCAGTTGTTTCGACATCCATGGTCATGATTTCAGGTGACAAATATCTCTTTTTCATATTCATAGGATTTTTTTGTTATTACTTGATCACGACCTTTTGTCCATTGATGATATACACACCCTTCTGGGTGCCGCTCACTCTCTGGCCATTGAGATTGAAAATGGTTGTGTCGAGGCTGCGTGCAATCTCGAGGGCCTCGATACCATCTACGATAGTTCCGTTGAAGTCAAACTCCAGAGCTCCGGCAGAATCACCCACCTTCTTCATATAAGCACGGTAGGCGTTGATGCCGTTCTTTCCTGTAGCTTTGGTGAAGTCCTTCACGCCAGCGATATAGTCACCGGCAGCAATGGGTGAAGACCCCTTGGCATAAGCGGTGTAGGTACCAACGAAGCTATACTCAGTATCAGCCACGGTGAGGTCTGTCAACTCTGCCACGGTCTTGTCCTCAAAGTTGGGCAGTGATGTATTGGCATCATAGAAGACAGCATACGGTATGTTGGCAGCAAGAGCAGTCACTTCAGTGAACTTCAGACGAATCTTTCCATCCACCTCTTCCGAACCATTGTACTCAAGCACTTGAGCGGCACCGATTTCCTCCTGAGTGGTAGCAAATGGCAGCACGATTGTGTTAAGTCCCTTCAACATCTTCACATTGGCCTTGATAGCGGTGTATGCACCAGCCTGTGGAGCTTGTGTGTCGTTATCTGCTATTGCTGCTTCCTTCTCCGATGGCAGTTTGTAGAGTTCCACGTATCCAATACCCATCCATCTGTAGGTATTGCCTGTCACGGCCTTCAAACCGATTTTCACCTCTCCACTCTCGTTGTGTACGAACTCGATGTTGGCTTCCGACAGACGATTGGTCTTGATGGTTGAGCCCTCGATATCATTGGCGAAGAATTTCACACCACGCACGTCACCACCAATGGGCTGTTGTGCGAAGGCATAGCACGACATTTTGAAGATACCTGTTCCCAAATCCACCTTCTGGTAGAGGGTGAAGAGGTTGTTGGCGGCAGGCTCATTGCTCCAGTACTCGAAGAAAGCAGTCTTGGTGCCATCCTCTGAGGTAGCATCGGCATTTCTCATGACCTGACTGTTGCCACCATTCTGGTCGGTATACCATCCTTCTGCCTGCTGTCCATTGGCCAGAGCCTCGAGGTTGGGGTTGATGAGCATGAAGGTGAGGTTGAATACAGCTGTACCCGTTGGTTCTGCATTGTTGGCATAGGTTGCACCTGCCTCTCTCAGCGATGCATTGACTGCCCTCACAGCATCAGCAGTATTGGCCTGCTCCACGTTGTTAGCAAGGTTCTTCAGTTTGTTTTCAAGTGTTTTGTGTGCATTGGCTTTGAGTTCCTTATAATCAGCCACATCAGCCAACGCCTTCACTTGGGGATAGATAGTCTGGAACTCAGCGTAAGCAGCTGCCACACCAGCCAGTTCCTCTGCCTTGGCAGTGAGTGCCTGGATAGCAGCTTCGATGCCTGCCACAGTATTGAGATTGAAGTTGGCAGCTGTGGTAGACTCGATATTGTCGATTTCGCTCTGCGAGGCGGCTGTCACCTTTCCGCTGTAGGCTTTCACCTTATCATAGGCATCCTTCAGAGCATCGCTCAGACTTTGTATCTTCACGTTTTTGAAGGCCACCCAGTTATAGTTGGCACCGCTGATTTTCACACCGAGGGTGAGCTTACCGTCAGCCCCCACCACAGCAGAAGCGCCGAGGGTGCCGAAATAACCTCCATTGCCATTAAATGACAACGGTGTACCTGCTTCGGTCATGTCGGTTTCCGCATCGTTGACAAAGAAGATAGGGCCATTGGGTGTATTGCCTGCCTCACTATATACACGTACGAGGGACTGGGCATAATAAATCTCGCCTGGCTCCAAACCCTCAAGACAATAGTACACCATACCATCGCCAAGGACATTTGCTGCGCCAATCCAGTTCTCAATAAACGGAATAGTCATCCCTGAGCCATCGCTGTCGCCCTCGTGCGACCACTCATTGACATGGAACTGCTGTTGGTTGGTGCACACCCATCCATCGACGCTGTTGGTGGGCACCTCGCCATTGGCAATGGTTTTATAGCTTGCGATACTGGCATTCACCACTGCCGTAGCATCGTTGAGGGCTGCCGTGGCTGCCACCAGGGCGTCCTTTGAATTCTCATTCACCTTACCCTTGTCATAAGTTGAGATGGAGTTGTTGAGTGCTGCAAGCCAAGTGGGAGCCACCTTGTCGGTTGTGGCGGCTGCAGCCTTGGCATTGGCCAATGCCTTCTCATAAGCTTCGATGTATGGGGTGAGGTCTTGTACGGGACCGAGGTAAGTCAGGATGAAGGTGTCAAAAGCTGTCCAGTCTCTGGAAACAGCCGTTTCCTTCTTCACACCCACCCGGAGCGTGCCATTCATCACGACACCCTCTATTTCTGGATTCTGATAGGCGCCGGCAGAGATGAACCGTGCTGCCTGTTCAAGTGTATTGGGCACAACACCGTAGTCGGAGGAAATACCATTGGTAATGGCATCTGCGCCATCGAAGATGGACTTCAGCTTGGCCTCTCCGGTGCCAACATAGTAATAGGCATAGATTTCCTCTGTGCCATTGTTGCGGGCTTCCACGGCCGGGGCAATTCCATCACCACCATAGCGGTAGAAACCTTCTACGGAAAGGCGGTATTTACCATCGGGAACACCGGTTACTTCCTGATAGACATCAAACGTGGTGTTGTATCTCTCAATACACATATTGGAACCTTCGACGGAACCGTAGCCACCAATAGTGATGCCACCCTGCCAACTGGAGTTGTTACGTTGGTCGTTGCGGCTGATGGTGTTGGCCTTGATGAGGAAGGAGGCATCCATGGGATTGCTCTCGGAAGCTGATGCCAAAGCAGCCAGACGCTCATCGTAGGTGACGAGCACCCACTGGGCGTATTCGGACGTGCCCTTTTCGGTATCCACGTAGGCATAAGTGCCGTCACCCTTGCAGAGATTACCATTGCCGTTGCTGATAATGTAGGCGATAACCCCATCGGAGCGGGAAACTTGGGTAAAGGTCCAGTTCTGAGGCCCACCATCCATATAATCTCCGTTGAGGTAGTGGCTGGTTCCACCATTCGACAACTTAGTATCAAGCGTAAAAACGCCATCAGCTCCTTCGAGGGTAATGTCGAGACCACCCTTTTCGGTCACCGATGCATGCGTGCCCCAGTCATTGCCGCCACAGAGCCACATGCCAGACCCAATGTTGTAGAAGTAGAAAGTACCTGCTGCCACATTGTTTCCTTTCCATGTCTGGGCATTGGCACCCAAACCAAGGAAGACTGCCAAAACAGTCATTAATAGTCGAAAATGCTTCATAGGTAAATTGTTAGTTGTTTTAGGTATAATAGATTTATTTTGCAAAAATAAGATTTTTTTTGAGAATTACCCTATAAAACAAGTGTATTTTTTCCGTTTTTCTATTTATCATGGTTTTCAGCAAAAAAAATTCGCTTTTCATGCGTGTTTTAAGATTTTTTTAGTAAATTTGTGCCGATTAGTGGAAATGTGAGCCTATATACCTTATTTATATAAAAATATTATTATTAACATATTCATCTATGAAACAAAAATTACGTCTTTTCATGCTGGTCTTGTTGTGTGCATTGACCGGCAATGCCATGTCCGAGACCATCACGTTTGCGGACTTAGGGTATGAGAATTCGGCCGATGTGACCACCGTGGAAGGCACGAACGTCACCCTGACCTTCGACAAAGGCTCAGGCACCAATGCCCCCAAGTATTACACCTCAGGAGCTGCCGTGCGTATGTATGGCGGAAACACACTGACCGTATCGTCAGAGAAAGAGATTTCCTCCGTTGTCTTCACTTGCGCCAGCGGTTATGGTCTTGTGGAGGAACACTATGAGTTCAGCGACGGCTCTTTCAGCGACGGCACCTGGACGGGTCCCGCCAAAGAATTTGTGCTCACCAATACGAGCGCTGAAAAGAAACAAATCCGAATTGTCGAGATGACCATCAACTACTCTGACGGCACTACCGACAAACTCAATCCGGCGCTGAATATCAATGATGTGTCAATCACTGAGGGTACCTCTCAAGCCCTGACCGTGTCCACCAAGTCGGATGGCGCCATCACCTTCACACCGGCTGATGCCTCCATCGCCACCGTCACCACTTCAGGCACCACCTACACCCTCAACGCTTTGAAGGTAGGCACCACCACCATCAAGGCCGTCCAGGCGGAGACAAGTACCTATAAGAAGGGAGAAACCACCTTCACCGTGACGGTCAACGCCTATGTCGCTCCAGGCGAATATGCCACCGTGCAGGCACCTTATACCGTGGACTTTACGAAGACCCAAGACCAGTTTGTCATCGAAGACAAGGTCAATCCCGACGAAAAGAACATCTGGACACAAGACACCCAATATGGCATGAAAGCCACCGGCTATATCAGCGGTTCCTACTTTGAGAGCGAGAGCTGGCTCGTATCGCCCATCATTGACCTGAGTGGTGCGTCCCAAGCCTCCCTCACCTTCAGCGACAACTGGAACGGTTATTTCGCTGACTATGAGAACGACTTCGGCGTCTATGTCCGTGAGAAGAACGGTACATGGAGTAAGCTCGACATCACCTACACCAAACCTGCGAAAGGCTTCAATGGTTGGGTGGACAGGGAGTTCGACCTGGCCGACTATGTGGGCAAGACCATTCAGGTGGGCTTCAAATACACCAGCACGACCACCAGTGCCGGCACCTACGAGGTGAAGAATTTCTCCGTGATTGAGGGAGCTGCACAGCAGGATGCCGGACTCAGCTATGGCACAGCCAATTTCACGGCCTGGAAAGGCGAGAGCAATGACTTCCCCGTGCTCCAGAACCCCAACAACCTGCCCGTGACCTACTCATCCAACAATACTGCCGTGGCCACTATAGCTGACGACGGCACCATCACCCTGTTGACGGATGGACAGACCACTATCAAGGCCGCTTTTGAGGGCAACGAGCAATTCAAGGCCGGCGAGGCCAGTTACCTGCTCGTGGTCAAGGAAAAGGCCGTTCAGGGTACCGACGTGTATGAGCTCGTGACCGATGCCAGCACCCTGGCCGCCGACGACCAGATCATCATCGTCAACGAGGAGAACACCTACGCACTGAGCACCACACAGAACAAAAACAACCGTGCTGCCACTGATGCCACCTTGGAGAGCGACGGCACCATCATCGTCACCGACAAGATGCAGGTCATCACCCTGGAAGGCGATGCCACCGCATGGGACTTCAATGTGGGCGACGGCTATCTCTATGCCGCCAGCACCAGCTCTAACCAGTTGAAGACCCAAGACGCTGCCAGTGAAAAGAGCCATGCCACCATCATCATCGATGAGAATGGTGTGGCCACCGTGCAATTCAACCAGTGGGACGCTGACGGCAAGGCCCGCACGTTGATGAGATACAACTACAACAAGGGAGTACCCATCTTCTCCTGCTATGAAAAGGAAAGCACCGACCACACTGCCGTGCGCATCTACCGCAACACCAATGCCGCACCAGTGAAACCCGCAGCAGGACTGGCATGGAGCGCCGAATCCTACACCGCCAAATATGGGGCTGACAACACCTTCCCCACCCTGACTAACCCCAACAACCTGACCGTGACCTATTCATCATCCGATGAGAATGTCGCCACCATCAGTGCTGCCGGTGTCATCACCCTCGTGGATGAAGGCAAAACCACCATCACCGCCAGTTTTGAGGGGAACGACCAGTTCAAGCCAGGCAGTGCCTCCTATGAACTGACCGTAGAGCGCGACCTGGAGCCGACCGGCATCACCTACGAGCTCGTCGACGACATCAGCACCCTGACCGCTGGCGACGTCATCGTCCTTGTGGGAGAACACACGGTGGCTGGTGACCCAGAACAGGGAACTCAGGATGAGACCACCTATTATGCCCTCAGCACCACACAGAACAAGAACAACCGCTCGGGCGTTGCCGTCACCGTCGACAACAACACCGTCAACGGCAACACCAAGGT
>CACXDY010000256.1 GCA_902766505.1 uncultured Prevotellaceae bacterium | reverse complement strand
TTCAACGGCTCTCAGGAAACAGATGAGTTGGCCGACCGTCCAGAGATGGTCATCCTATGGGCTGGCTATGCTTTCTCGCGCCATTACAACACCCCTCGTGGGCACAAACATTGTCTGGAAGACCTGCGCAAGATACTGCGCACGGGCAATCCCGGCATCGATGGCGACGAGGACATGCAACCAGCCACCTGTTGGACCTGCAAGGGTCCCGATGTTCCCCGCATGATGCGTGAACTCAGCGACTCTAAATCGGTCTTCGACCCCGCCAACTACTATGCCGGGAAGTGGAGCAACTTAGGTAATGAGATTGTCAACACTGTGGGATGCTCCGACTGCCACGATGCCCGTACCATGGATTTGCGTCCAGCACGTCCTGCCATATACGAGGCATGGGCACGGGCCGGCAAGGACTTGAGGAAGGCAAGTCACCAGGAGATGCGCTCGTTGGTCTGCGCACAATGCCACACCGAGTACTATTTTATCAAGAAAGACGACCCGAACAATCCTGGAAAGGCCAACTACCTGATGTTCCCACAGGATAAGGGCATGACCTGTGAGGCAGCAGAGGAGTATTACGACTCTATCGGTTTCTACGACTATATCCATCCGCTCTCCAAGACCCCTATCCTCAAGGCACAACACCCCGGCTACGAGATGGCGCTCCAGGGTATCCATGCCCAGCGTGGCGTGTCGTGCGCCGACTGCCACATGCCTTATAAGAGTGAGGGCGGGGTGAAGTATTCCGACCACCGCATTACCTCGCCATTGGCAAATATCGACCGTACCTGCCAGACTTGCCACCGTCAGGATGCTGAGGTGCTGAGGCAGAATGTCTATGACCGCCAGAGGATGACTCGCGACAGCCGCACAAAACTTGAGAAGCAGTTGGCTGCCGCCCATATCGAGGCGAAGTTCGCTTGGGAGAAAGGCGCCACCAAGGCGGAGATGAAACCTATCCTCCAACTCATCCGCTCCAGCCAGTGGCGTTGGGACTATGCCTTTGCCTCGCATGGCGCCTCGTTCCATGCTCCTCAGGAGGTGCAGCGGCTGTTCAGCGACGGACTGGTGCAGGCTCAGGAGGCCCGCCTGATGATTGCAAAGGTGCTTGCCAAGCATGGCTTTGTAGGCGACGTGCCCATGCCTGACATCTCTACCAAGGAAAAGGCCCAGGCCTACATTGGTCTTGACATGCCGAAACTAAAGGAAAAGAAAAAGCGTTTCCTCGACGAGGTCGTGCCCAAATGGATTGAGGATGCCAAGAAAAATGGAACCCTTGTCGAAATCTGATGAATAATGCATAAAAGAGGGTTGGTCGAGAGGCTAACCCTTTTTTTGTACGATGCAAGTGCTTGTCAAATAATAAAAACGCCGATTGTGAGTTATTTAAGGTAGTTAGAAGAAAAATTACAAACCAGTAGTTCATCATGTGGAATAAACCTTGGAGAATGCAAGAGGGATTCGTGATTGGTGGCGGGCTCATCTGCGCCGGACTGATGCTTGAACTGACCGTCGGAAAGGTCGTGTGGGATGCCTTCTCATGGCCAGCCAACCTCATCGTGCTGGTGGGGTTCCTCATTCTTGCCGCCCTGTTGTTCTTCTTGCGGCCGAAATCCTATTTCTGCCGCTTTCTCGCCTCCTATCATGCCGCCGTGCCCACTTTGGTCTATGTCGTGGCACTCACCATCATCATGGGACTTACCCGGCAACAGGTGAATGGCACATGGCTCAACGATATGCTCTCGTTCTGGCCCTTCGTGCTCATCTACACCTATATGGCACTGATTCTCGCCCTGGTCATCCTCAACCGCCTGTCTCGGCTGCTGAGAAGGAAAAAGAAATGTGCGTGGCGCCTCGACGTGCCTTTCTTCCTCAACCACTGCGGACTCCTTATCGCTCTCGTCACGGCTACGCTGGGCAATGCCGATATGCAGCGGCTGAAGATGATTGCCGTGGAGGGCGGGCCCGAATGGCGGGCTATCAACGACAGGGGAGAGGTGAAGGAATTGCCCATCGCCATTCAACTCAAGAAATTCATCCTTGAGGAATATCCGGCGGAGATGGAACCCCAACGCCCTTCCGACTCTGTGATGGTGCAGCGCACACCCAAACGGTTTGCCAGCGACATCCAGATTTTCACCAAGTCGGGAAAGAATATCTCTGCCACCGTCGACGTCAATAAGCCCGTGAGCATCGAGGGGTGGAAAATCTACCAGTATGGTTACGACACGCAGATGGGGGCGAAGAGCAACATAAGCATTCTCGAACTGGTGAGCGACCCGTGGCTGCCGTTCGTCTACACCGGCATCTGGATGATGATAGCAGGAGCAATCAGTATGTTTCTTTTTGGAGTGAGGAGGAAGAACGTATGACTTGGACACATTTTCCCTATTTCGCCATCGTGGCGGTGTTGCTGTGGATGGCAGGTGCCTGGCTTGCATGGCGAGACCGGCGCAAGCAGGCCGTTGTCGCTACCATCGCCGGTCTGACAGTGTTCTTCGCATTCATCATCCTGTTCTGGATGGCTCTCGAACGGCCTCCCCTGCGCACCATGGGCGAGACACGCCTGTGGTATTCTTTCTTCCTGCCGCTCTCCGGACTACTCGTCTATGGCCGGTGGAAATACAAGTGGATTCTCACGTTCTCCACCATCCTTGCGCTTGTCTTCATCTGCATCAACCTGCTCAAGCCCGAGATTCACTCCAAAACGTTGATGCCGGCCCTGCAGAGCCCGTGGTTTGCACCCCATGTCATCGTCTATATGTTTGCTTATGCTCTGCTCGGTGCCTCAGCGGTCATGGCTTTCTACCTGCTGTTCTTC
>CACXDY010000255.1 GCA_902766505.1 uncultured Prevotellaceae bacterium | reverse complement strand
TGGTCAAGGCTTATGGAGAGGTGCCTCTTGTTCTCGACCCCGTAATGACCGAGAACAATGCAAGCAGTGAGATGGCAAAGGCCAAGTCGGGTATTGTAGATATCTGCAATTTCTTTATCGATGATATTAAGCCCTATGCCAAGACAGAACTACCGAGATATGGAACCATCAATTCTTTCAATTCAAGGCAATTCTTTATTCCTGTCAGAGCATTGTTGGGTGACCTCTGCCTTTGGGCAGGACGCTACCAGGAGGCTGCACAATGGTATCACGACTATCTCAACGACAAGGACAATCCCTTGCCCATGAACGCCTCGGCACGTTCCGTCTGGCCTACCAATAACACAGAGTTCAATCTTTCAAGACCTAATATCGGTTACAATGTGACCAATTTAAGTGAGACCTTGTCTTTCATCCCCATGGAAGCGAGGGTGTTCGACGGTGTGGTCAGCGACCTCAGCAATGTGTTCAACTCCACCAGGGAAAACAATTACTACTATCAGCTTACTCCTTCACAGGCTATGTTCAACCTGTCGGCAGAGCAGACCTATTGCATGGAATTCAAGAGTGATACGGAGACGGATACCATCTATGTGCCGAAGGTAGGACTGATGAACGATGCAATGGTTGGAGACTTGAGACTCTACTCCAACTACAGCCAGAACTCCAGAGGAGGTAGAGACGAATTCTCTGAGTATTCTTCTATTTCGCAAACCATCGGTAAGATTATGTCGAATAGGGTACCAACCTATCGTCTCAACATGATTTATCTGCGTTATGCCGAGGCTCTCAACCGCGCCGGCTACCCATCATCTGCTTTCGCTGTACTCAAGTATGGCTTGTGCCCCGAGAACAACGTGGCTTATGTCGACAGTCTTGAGCAGAAGATGGCGGGCGATTTGGTCGTGTTCGATGGAAACACATTTACACGTACTTCTGTCATCGGTATCCATTCTATGGGTTCGGGCGATTCCAATGCCAATGGCTTCTATGTGTTGCCTATGCCGGAAAATCAGCTTGCCACGAGACAAGATACTATCGATTATCAAATACCTCTCGTTGAGGACATGATTGTCAATGAGATGGCACTTGAAGGCGCTTTTGAGGGATACCGTTTCTACGACCTCATGCGTATAGCCCTGCGGCGAAACAATCCCGACTACCTGGCTCTGCCCATTGCACGGCGCAATGGCGTGGTGGACGAGACTTTGAGAGCTCTCCTCCAGGATAGGACCAACTGGTATTTGCCGCTGCCGTGACCTTTTCCTGACACTGGCAGGTGCCTCATCTGCCAGTGCAGTCTTCTTGGTTCTTTACATTCAAAAACTACTATCGTAAGACGACGAGTTTATTTAAACCTAATTATTTACTAAACAATTTTTTATGCAAAAGATTTACAAACTATTCCTTGCTCTCGCACTATGCGTGTGGGGAGGAATGAACGTCAATGCTGAGCGCGTGCCGCTTACGCCGGAGATGTTCTTCGCATGGGACGGTTGGGGTGCTGACGCACAGGCTACAGGCCCGGCCGATTGTATTTATGTGCTCAATGAGTCGACCGGACAAGTTTACGGCGACCCATCGGTCATCAACTATGCTGACCTGTCACTCTATTCCAAACTCTATGTCACGGTCACAGAAGGCACACCACGTTTCCTCTTCAACCGTACAGTCGATGAGGGACAATACAATGCCAATGAGGCTGAGTCCAATCTGCTCGAATATCCGAAGAATGGATGGACCGACAGATTCTTCACCAAAGATGGTGACACCTATATCGTTGACCTGAAATTGATGACCAAGGAGAAGGGTTTCTCTCATCTCCACGCCATCAAGGGTGCCAACTGGGCTAACCTTACTGTTACCAGTATGGAACTGGAGAGAGAAGGAAAAGCTCAGGTCGTGGGATGGGTTGACCTCATCACCAACGGCGACTTGGAAGGCGATGATGTCAGCTGCTTCTATTCAAAAGAGAATGGTGGCTCACCATTCCCATCTGTCATCACCGACGGTATCGGTGTTGACGAGAGCCGTGGTATCATGGTGCATTCAGCAGCAGGTGCCGCTCAGGATCGGGACGCCCAGTTCTGGATCAATCTGCCCGAAACATTGCCCGCAGGTACAAAATACCGTACAACCTTCTCTTATAGGGCAAGCATGAATGCCACTGCCGACACACAGGCTCATGCCGATCCAAGCGACTATATCCACTGGGATATGCTTGGCTCTCCCAACTTCACTACCGAATGGCAGGTATACTCCAAGGAAGGTGAGATTACAGCCGAGCAGGCTGGAAGTGGAGAAAAATTGATGCACTCCATCGCTTTCAACTTGTCCAAGGACAAGGAAAATGATATCGACTTCTTCTTTGATAATATCAAGTTCGAAATCTATAAGTATGGTACAGTGGCCGAATTCAGCAATGACGTGATTCAGGTTGACTTCGGATTCGAGACCAACATTGCAGAATTGGTGAAGGCCAGTGGCAAGAAGAGGCTGATGTATCCAGAGTCAGCAGTCTCTGTGAAAGTGAATGGTGAGACCAAGCCTCTCTATTCCGTAGAGGGATTTGAGGACGGACGCTTCTATATCTTCCTTGAGGAAGGTGTTGATGATGATGCTCAGGTGTTGGTATCCTTCACCAACCCGGCCGACGCTGCCTACCATCTCGTATATCTCTCAGGACCTGGTGGTGATGTCAAGGATTTTGCCGACCTCGAGGCCGCACACAACCCAGAGGTTGAGGATAACGAAGGCTATCCATATGCTTATGTGACTCCGACCATCATGAAGGCTGACCCAGAGGAAGGCTCCTTCAACCTGCCCAATTCCATCAGTGAGTTCAAACTGGTGTTCGACAAGGTGGTCGACTGCGCTGCTTTGGATGCAAGACTGAATAGTGAGAAACTGAGTGTCAGCCCAGCTGATGGCTTCGCCGAGGAGGTGACACTGGTACGTACAAGTACCGGCGACTTGGCTGATGGCGAATACACCATTTCCGTCAGCAAGATTTATCCCGAACTGCGTCTGGATGACTCCATCTATGGCGACTCTATTTGGACCATCAATATCGGTAAGGTAAATCTGGATCCAACCGATGTTCCCGAGGATATCCTTCCCGACTATTTCGCTTCTACACCAAACAATGGTATACCTGAGGGTTATGTCGTCATCTTCGGTGAGGAGACCCGCGTGGCTCCCAATACTTATGGTTCAGGTTCAAGACTCTTCGACTTCGCTGCTGGTGGTGACTTCACCAAGGGCCTCTATTTCCGTAGTGACTATGTGGAGTATGGTGGACTCGAGGGATATGCTCTGCCTCTGAAGGCTGGCAAACGCTACAACATCCACTTCAATGCTGCTGCATGGAAAGACAATGGTACACACATCAAGTTCCAGATTCTCAACGAATATGATGAGATTCTCTTCGAGCAGGTAGTAAAAGCTTTCCCGAATGTAAATGGAAACACTGGTGCGGCTGTCAATGGCTCCAACAGTATCGACCTGAAGTTCATCCCAGAGGCTGACGGAAACTACAAACTCAGGTGGATTCCTGCTACTGGTGAGAGTGGTGACCAAGGCTCCTTCAATGAGGTGCTTCTCGCCAATCCTCGTGTGAAATATGTACCCAATGTGGCTGGTATCGAGGAGACACAGTTGCTCGCTACCGCTCTGGAGAATGCTAAGAATACCTTGGCACAAAACTCCGACGACCGTTTCAGCGGTGCCGCTTACGATGCTCTGAAGGCTGCCATCGAAAAGTATGAGGCCGAGAGTCCATACTATACTGCTCCTTCTGTTTACAGGGCTGCCGCTGCCGACCTCGATGCTTTGTCACAAGCACTCAAGGATCACCGCGCACTCTGCGACACTTACGACCCACTGCCCACACAGGCTCAGCAGATTCTTGACAACAATGCCGAGAAGAAGTTTGCCGCCACATCACTCTATGCAGAACTGAAGGCTGTGGCCGCCAAGTATGTCACCAAGCAGCAGGTTACACAGACCGATCCTGAGACTGGTGAGGAAATCGTAGTTGACGAGTATGTCATCAAGGTCATCAAGGACGACGCAGAACTTCAGGCTGCCATCGCTGAGCTCCAGTATCTGGTGAATACTACCGGACTGCTGTTCACAGAGGGTGAGTCGAAGACCTCCGACACTGGTGTGAAAGTGCTTGTCGAGCGTCTGCGCCTGGGTGCTGAGGCTCTCAAGTCTCTGGGTGTTGCTGAAGACGACGAGTTGGTGAAAGCCGCCAACAATGCTCTCTTCGACGATGACTCCGTGGCTGATGCCATCCAGAAGAAACTGAAGGTGCTCCTCTATGAGCAACTTAAAGATCCTAACAACCAACTCTTCGCTGAGCAAGTCAACGAGCAGACATTGGAGACCTTCACTCCGACTTATGACATGACGGTATTCGTGAAGAATCCAAATATCTACAAGTGCCAGGACAACATGAACTTCACCGATGAGAATGTTCCCGGTTGGGTGACTCCAGAGGGCTACGCCAGACCAGGTCTGAGTGTCGGTTGGGGACAGCCAAGAGGCAACAATGAAATCGCTGAGGACTGTATGTTCCAGACTTGGGGCAGCAGCTACAGGGTAGAGCAGACCATCACCAACGCTCCTGTGGGTGTCTATACTCTCAAGTTGGGCTTCGGTGAGAGAATGAATGAGGATGAGAACAACTTCCAGGACAGCTACATCTATGCCAAGACCTCTCAGACTCCTGAGGGTGAGAATGGACAGACTGGTGAGTGCCCGGGTATCGGACAGTCATTCCCCTATGCTAACGCTACTATCGAGAACATCGTGGTGCTCGACGGTGTCATCACCATTGGCGTGAATGCTGGTCCAAGTTCACACACATTCTTCAACGACGTAAGACTGCTTATTGCTGGTGCTGCCGCTGGATTCGACTATGGTTCAGCATACCAGGAGGCTGTCGATGTTATCGATGAGAAAGCTACTAAACCTGCTGTCGTACGTGCCGTAGAACTCTTTGACCTCAACGGACGTCGCATACTCTCTGCACAAAAGGGTGTGATGATCGTGAGGAAGTATATGAGCGATGGTACTGTGATAGTGGAGAAAGTGGTTAAGAAATAACCTTTTAAGATAGATTTTGGGCGGGCAGGCGTGCACGAAACACTCTTGCCCGCCCATTTTTCAAACACTTGGAAATGAGAAAAATTACCCGCCAAACGTTTCTGTGGCTCTTATGTGTTCTCTTCTTGTGGATGGGACAGAGTGCCTCAGCCCAGTCGAGAAGACCTATCGACTCCAAACACCCGCTGTGGCTCGTCCATGTGGATGTGTGGAACAAGGCCGACCCACAGAAAATCATCGACCTGATTCCTGACGACCTGAAACCTTATGTCTGCATGAACCTGTCGCTTTCCTGTCAGTATGACACGGAGAAAAATGTGTATAAAATGCCGCAGAATGCCGTGCGCACTTACAAGTCATGGGCTTCTGTGTGTCAGCACAACGGGATGTGGTTCACATGTCAGCCGGCCAGTGGAGGACATACGCATATCCAGGATGACGACCTCGAGACGTTTGAGTATTTCTACAAGCACTATCCCAATTTCCTCGGATGGAACTACGCCGAGCAGTTCTGGGGATTTGATGAGCCCAATGACAGAAGTTCGAGCACCCAAACCTCGCGCATCGCATTGTTTGCAAAACTCGTCAATATGGCCCATCAGTACGGAGGATTCCTCACGGTGTCTTTCTGTGGAAATATATGGTCGCATCTGCTCAATCCCATGGGTATGATGAAGCGCAACACCGATTTGCTCGCTGCCTGCAAAAACTATCCCGATGCCATATTGTGGTTGTATAAGTACACCACTTCTTCTTGTTTCTACAACAACGAGAGTGTCACCTTCGGTCCTTTCTTCTCCGGACTGGCCAAAAGTTATGGCGTGAGATACGACAACTGTGGATGGAATGGTGCACTTAGTGCCTTGCTGGGTGAAGACCATGGTAAGAAATACCCTGTGGCAGCAGGTATCGGTACCGTGATGGAGCAGACCGCTGTCAACGGAGGAGCCGTTTGGGATGGTCCGGAACTCATCTGGACAGAGGATTTCCAGAATCTCAGCAACAGCACCGTCGAAGGCTATACCCGGCGCAACTGGGGAACCTTCGCCGGATTCCGCAACGCATGGATGGACATGTTCCGGAAAATCATCGATGGCACCATCTATATTCCCACACGGGAAGAGGTGGTGGGAAAGACGAAAATCGTTGTCATCAATGACGTGAACACCGGAAATGATGAGCAGAAATATGCTGCCTGGGGTAACCTGTATGATGGATTGTACAAGCAAAACGATCCGTTCAACAGAGGAAACGGCCAGTGGATGGACAATTTCTGCTACTTCAAGAAGACCGGACGATATGCTGCCATCCCCATCGTCATCGGACTGTATGATGAAGCAGCAAATGCTGTTCCCGTGAAAGTGAAGAAGTCGAATTACACCTCCAGATGGTCCACCCAGACCAAGAAGGTAGCCGATTTCAACGAGCAATATCCTGAGGTAAGTACGGGTGACTTGTATGTATCAAGAATGAAGAACCAGTTGGTTACCTATACGCCGTACTCTTATTTGAACTCCAAGACCACGGCTAAGGCTGAGGTGCCGCTTTTGTATAACACTTGCGACAGCCTGTATCTCACCTATGGAAAGCTTAGCAGTGGACTCGTCAAGGAATATGCCGACCATATCGATTTCTACCTCAACAACTATCGGGTCGACACCACAGCCATGGTGCTCGACAAATTGGTGGTGACGGGTGTCACGACGACTCCGTCGTATAAACTCACGAAAAGAGTGCAGGCAACAGCCAGTGCCACGGCTTCCTACGATGAGGAGAACGGCGTGTTTACCCTCGAGGTCAGACATAACGGACCAGTCGACGTTACCATGAATTGTACGGGTAATGCCACGGAGAGAAGCACAGACCTGCTCGACAGCGAGGCACTGTCGATGGACTTGCCCAAACAGCCGGAAGAATACCACGGGGAGATTATCATCGAGGCCGAGGATATGGATTTCAAGAGCATCAAGAGTTGTGTCACCGACCCCTATGGATGGTATCCCAATGTGCGCGGTCATTCCGGAAACGGCTTTGCCGACATGGGAACCAACACCTCGGGTTCACTGCGCCATCGCCTCACATTGAAGCAGGCTGGAGAGTATAAGATTTCCATACGGTATACGTCTACTCAACGGGCGGGCAACCTCAATGTCAAGATGAACGGCACACCGCAGCTGGTATTTTGTGAGAAGACAGCTGTCAACCAATGGCTCAAGGCTTCTTTTGTCGCATCGATGCAAGAGGGTGTCAACGAACTGACCGTCAACAACACCAACGGACTCAACATGTATATCGACCAGGTGGTCTATAAACCCGTGGATGTGGAGGACGAGCAGTTTGGCATCACCATCCGGCAGATGGAACATGGCTATGTCGTGGCCGATGTGGATTCCGCTGCAGAAGGACAGACAGTCAAGTTGACTGTGACTACCGATGAAGGCTATGCCTTGCAGGGTTGGGTCGTGGTGCATGGTGGTGTGGTCATCGGCGAAGACGGCTCTTTCATCATGCCTGACGATAATGTCACCATCCAGCCGGTTTATGCCGATATGACTGCCGTCTATGCCCTGGATTTCGCAGATGTGCTGGCAGGAACCTTCCCTCCAGGATGGCGCGCTGTGCAGGAAGACAATGCGGTGCATGAGTACCCCAACAGCTACTCCTCTGGAGCCCGTACGTTCACCGGCTTCAACGGATATCAGGGAAAGGCATTGTATTGGCGCATCAACAATTGTGAATATGGCCGTCAAAGTGCTTTCCCGCTCATGCTCGATGCCGGGGAATACAAACTTACCTATGTCATGGCAGCATGGAAGGGACAACCTAATTACAAAGCCCGTATCCTGGCTTCTGACAACACTGTGGTGGCTTCTTCCGAAGTGCACGCAGCACTGCCGAATGCGGACGGAAATAATGCGGCCAACCTTTCTTCTTCCCAGATTCATGAACTGCCGTTCGAAATCACAAGGAGCGGTAATTATGTTGTCAGTTTCATCAACAATGGTTCGGGATTCGATGAGTTCCTCCTGCTGGAGTGCAGGGTCAACAGCACTGGTTCTTCAGGCATCGTGGAACAGGAGACAGGCATTCTGGCAAGACCTGTGGCCATTTACGATATGCAGGGTGTGCGCCTGAACCAGATGAAGCGCGGACTCAACATTGTCGTGATGCCGGATGGCAAAACCAGAAAAATCATGGTCAGATAAATTTACTCAAACTCTACTCATAAGAACACCGGGTTGCGGAGGGCTGTCTTTCTTGGCTCTTTCCACCCGGTGCTTTTTTGTGGATACAAATTACAATTCGACGGGTTACAGGTGATTTTTCTGAGGATTTGTTGAAGGAAAATGAAAATCGTGGATAATTAATTGGCTATTACACAAAAACTGAGTAACTTTGCCGCCATACTAAAAAATAGCATGTTATATGGAGTGGAAACATCAACTTAGAAGCGCTGTCTGCACGCAAGGGCGCAAAATGGCTGGTGCAAGAGCACTGTGGGTGGCCGCAGGTATGAAGAGTGAGCAATTCGGCAAACCTATTGTCGCTGTGGTCAATTCGTTTACGCAGTTTGTGCCGGGGCATACGCACCTGCACGAAATCGGGCAGATAGTGAAAAAGGAGATTGAACAACTCGGATGCTATGCGGCAGAGTTCAATACCATCGCTATCGATGACGGTATTGCCATGGGACACGATGGAATGCTCTATTCTCTTCCGTCACGCGATATTATTGCCGACTCCGTGGAATATATGGTGAATGCGCACAAGGCTGACGCTATGGTGTGCATCTCCAACTGCGACAAAGTCACTCCAGGTATGCTCATGGCTGCCATGCGGCTGAATATCCCCACAGTTTTCGTCAGTGGAGGCCCCATGGAGGCAGGAAAATGGCGTGGAGAGAATGCCGACCTTGTCACGGCCATGGTCAAGGGTGCTGACCCCACCATGAGTGATAAGGATGTCGACGAGTTGGAGCATTGTGCATGTCCGGGATGCGGAAGTTGTTCCGGTATGTTCACAGCCAATTCCATGAACTCGCTGACCGAGGCCATCGGTCTTTCCCTTCCGGGCAACGGAACAATCTTGGCAACGCACGTCAACCGCGTCCAACTTTTCCGTGATGCCGCACGGCTTGTTGTCGACAATGCTTTCCGCTACTATCGGGATGGCGACGACAGCGTGTTGCCCTTGCAGATTGCCACCCGGAAGGCGTTCCTCAATGCCATGACACTCGACATTGCCATGGGCGGGTCCACCAATACCGTGCTCCACCTCTTGGCTGTGGCACAGGAAGCAGGAGTCGACTTCAAGATGAGCGACATCGATGAACTCAGCAGGCGTGTGCCCTGCTTGTGCAAGTTGGCTCCCAACACTCAGAAATACAGTGTGCAGGAATGTGGAAGAGCGGGTGGTATCCTCGGTATCATCAGTGAACTCAATAAAGGTGGACTGATTGATGGTTCGGCTGTCCGTGTGGACGGACTGACCCTCGATGAGGCCATGGGCAAATATTGCATCACTTCACCTGAAGGCATCGATGACGAAGCCCTGAGAATCTACAAAAGTGCTCCCGGCGGGAAATTCTCCACGGTCATGGGTTCGCAGAACGCAGAGTGGCCCCAATTGGATACAGACCGCGAGAATGGTTGCATACGCGACATAGAGCATGCGTATACCCGCGACGGAGGACTCGCCGTGCTCTTCGGCAATATCGCACAGGACGGATGCGTGGTCAAAACTGCCGGCGTAGACGAGTCGCTGTGGACTTTCCGTGGACCTGCGAAGGTGTTCGACTCTCAGGAGGCGGCCTGCGACGGTATCCTCGGCGGCCAGGTGAAGAGTGGCGACTGCGTGGTCATCACCCACGAAGGACCAAAGGGAGGACCGGGCATGCAGGAAATGCTTTATCCGACTTCCTATATCAAGAGCATGCATCTCGGAAAGGAATGTGCCCTGATTACCGACGGACGGTTCTCGGGTGGTACTTCCGGACTGAGCATCGGACACATCTCGCCGGAGGCCGCCTCAGGAGGCAATGTCGGCAAGATTGTTGACGGCGACATCATCGAAATCGATATTCCCAACCGCAGTATCCGGGTGGTGCTGAGCGATGAGGAATTGGCTGCACGCCCACAACGGCCTCTCACAAGGCAGCGTGTCGTCAGCCGGGCACTGAAAGCCTATGCACAAAGTGTCAGTTCAGCCGACAAGGGTGGTGTACGCATCATTGAGGAATAGTAGGTCACTCCAACAACGATAGATATGAATGAGTTAATCACAGGGGCTGAAGCGCTGATGAGGTCGCTGAAGGCCGAGGGCGTGAAAACAATCTTTGGATATCCAGGCGGTGCTATCATGCCTGTCTATGATGCACTGTATGATTATACAAGAGGACCTGGCAAGGCTTTCGACCATATCCTGGTGCGTCATGAGCAGTCGGCAGCACATGCTGCCGAGGGCTATGCGCGGGTGAGTGGTGATGTGGGGGTCTGTCTGGTCACCAGTGGACCGGGAGCCACCAATACACTCACAGGTGTGGCGGATGCCATGATGGACTCCACACCTATCGTGGTGATAGCCGGACAGGTGGGCGTGGGAGCACTGGGTACCGATGCTTTCCAGGAGGTCGACCTCGTGGGCGTTGCACAACCGATATCGAAATGGAGTTATCAAATCAGACATGCGGAGGACGTGGCTTGGGCTGTCAGCCGGGCTTTCTTCATAGCACGTAGTGGAAGACCGGGTCCCGTGGTTCTCGACTTCCCCAAAAACGCACAGACTCAAAAGACGGAATGGAAACCACAAAAGGTGGATTTCGTCCG
>CACXDY010000254.1 GCA_902766505.1 uncultured Prevotellaceae bacterium | reverse complement strand
GCCCTCATAGGCATGGAGATGATGGCACCCTCCGGGATATTCTGAATGGCGATACCCACAGCCACCGCCAAAGCATTGACCAGCGAGATATTCGGCATGCCGCTGTCTGCACCAGCAAAGACCACACCAACAGCCATTCCCTCAGGCAGGTTGTGGATGGTAACGGCAAGCGTCAGCATGGCGGTTTTCGACAGATGAGAACGCAATCCCTCAGGTTTGTCAGTCCCGATGTGAAGGTGAGGTGTGAGTTCATCGATGAGTAACAGAAATCCCATGCCCATGATGAATCCTACGGCTGCAGGAAAAACAGACCACGCCCCTTTGTCTGCCCCCATGTCCATAGCAGGAATCAGCAGTGACCACACAGATGCGGCCACCATTACCCCGGAGGCGAATCCCAGCAATAATTTTTGCAACCTGACCGACATCTCGCCTTTCATAATGAAAACGAAGGCAGAGCCGAGCATTGTGCCCAGAAGAGGAATCAATAGTCCAATAGCGAGTGTGTTCATTTTATTTCTTTTTAGCTCTAAAATACAACATGGCGCCCTCCACATAGAAATCCAGGATGTCGTAGAGAGGAAGCAGCCTTTGTCTTACATCGTTGGCAGTATCAAATGGTGGAGTGAACCATCCCATACGAGTCATGACGGTTTTTGCGAGGAAATCGGCCGTTTTCTGTTCTCCAGCAATATAGAAACATGCCAACAATTCGCCTCCAGGTTTCAGTGTCCGCCATATTTCGGCATAAGCCCTTTCCTTGTTGGGGAATACATGCAGTCCGTTCATGCATAGCACGAAATCGAAATAGCCCTCCTCAAAAGGCAAAGCCCCGACATCCCCTTGCACCAATCTCATCTGTCTTTTACCCTCATCGGCTACCTCTCGACTGTCAGCCGACCAACCAGTATGACTTTCGCTGTCCTTTACGAAAGAGATGCCCGCCTCAGAGAATCTTTCTTCCGCCCGTTCCAGCATATCCTGACTATAATCCAAGCAAGTGATGTCAGCCTGAGTCATGCGTTTATACTTATCAACAGTAAACACCGCCGTCCCCACGGGTACATCGAGCAACCGGCCAGAGAAATCATCCGGAATCCAACCCAACACCCTACGAGCAATCTCGTTGTCATCGACGCCACCCCATAGCAACTTGAAATAAATCCGGCTCCACCATTTACTCTGTGTCAGGGCATCATCGTAGAAACTCTTACTAAACCTATACGAACTTTTAATTTTGTCTGTCATCATCTATCATTTTAAAATCTGACTGCAAAATTAGTCCGAAGTCTTCGCAACCTGGTTGCAAAGTTAGATTGACAGTTCTATTCACTCTGTGTCGAAGGAGGGATAGAGAACGGAAAGGGGAAGCCACCATTGAACTGAGGCATCTTGATTTCTTTCAGTTCTTGAATGCGTGGTTTCCAGTCAATATCAAACCGTTGGATGCTACGGTCGAGAAAAGCCAGGCGGTCGGCAAGCCATGTTTTCAAGGTTTTGATTTCCTCGTCATAGGAACTGACGCGGTAGGCAGCAAACATATTAATAGCCATCGCTCCACCACCGAAGTTTCCGAAATCGCCCATCAGAGGGAAACCAGGGAACTGCGGGATGGAGTCAGGCATCGGGAAATCGCCCATCGGTGGAAAACCGGGAAACTGCGGGATAGAGTCCGGCATCGGGAAACCGCCCATCGGCGGAAAACCGGGAAACTGCGGGATAGAGTCCGGCATCGGGAAAGCGCCCATCGGTGGGAAACCGGGGAACTGCGGGATAGAATCCGGCATCGGGAAAGCGCCCATCATCGGAAAAGTGCCGAAGGGTGGTTGTTTAGCCAACTGCTCTTTCTCTTCCTCAGTGACGAGCAATTCGGGATATTTCTCAAAGTGGCGGGCAATGCAAGGAGCCAACAACTTGGCATGTTGATCGATATAATCGTTGATAGCCTTGTTGCTCAGCACGTTTTTTCTCAGTTCTTGATAGCGTTTCTTCACCGCCTTGCGGAAAGCGGGGTCCTGCAGCAGCCGTTGCCACATGGCCGGTGTAGGATTATTGCTGGCCCCCTCAAAATTCCATGCCTCGACATTGTTGGCATTGGCGAAGTTGGCATTGCCGTATGCGAGGTTATAATCCCACACGGGTCCTGCCACGAGTTTTCCTCCCGTTCCGTCAGGATTTTGTTTCTCCTTATAGAAATAAGCACTTCGCTTATATCCATCAGCATTGAGGCTCAGTTCTGTATGGATGAAATAATCAACAAATGAGGGGACATCGATATAGCGTGCATATCCTTTCTCCGGGTCAGCAAAATCATCCGACTGAATCACCTGCTCCACTGTATCAACAAAGTGATGGATATAGTCTAATTGCTCTGGCTGCAAGTTCTTTTTCGGATAGATGCATGACCAGATGACCTGACTTGTCATATTACCCTCACCGATGCCAGGCACCTTCGAGGTGAAGGTGGCATCCTCTTCGTTGAAGGTATCGATTCGTAGCAGATATCCTCCCGTTACATCACGGCCCTTGATATCCTTCTTTTTCATCTTAGCGATGTCCACTCTATCCTTCCCCCTCTTGATAGCTTCAGCCAAGACATAGACCCCCCGATAGTCACCATCAAGTGTCAATTCGACGAGGCGTGTGCGAGGTCCCCAATGCCCCATGTCGCGCCAGAGTTGAAAGGCCAACGGGTCGCGCACTGCCGAGACATCGGTATAGGGTGCCAACAGCACCCAGTCGCTGTGTGCAGGCATACCCAGCAAGGGCACATCCACCTCTTTGCCCTGCTCGTTGCGCAGTTCTATGGTATATTTCTTCTGGTTGAAAGACAAGGAACTGTTGCCCCGCAACTTGATACCGATGGGTCCGTCGTATCCGTCCATCTTCATGTGTGCGGAGACTTTCCGTTGAGCATTCAATGCGGTGTCCGTCGTGATGAAAATCTGTCCCACGGTCTTTTGTTGGGCCGAGGCATTACAGAGCCCAAGAGCCAAGAACAAGAAGAGGAAAACTTTGGATTTCATGAGATTAATCTAATACTCATAGAGTTTGATGTGAAGCAGTTTCCATTCTCCCACGCCTATGCGGGCATGACGTCCCTGATGAGTTTGGTCGCCATTATGTCGCCGGACATACTGCATTTTACCATCACCATTGATTTTGACTTCATCGACAGAGAGAAGTCCAAGGCGCTTACCCTTGAAATTTTTGTCAGCCCTCTGTCCGACATTTCCCCCTGCCTCGGCAAAGCCATCCTCACCCAGTTGCTTCTGTTCGGTCTGCATTTTCTCTGTGGAAGTCTTAAAATCAACAACCACACCGCTACCTACCAAGAGATAGTCGAACTTACCGAGGCGTAAGAGCATGGCGCCACCCTCTGGCCATGTGGAACCGTCGGTAGCACGAGGATCCCATGGAAGAGTGAAGAAATGCCGGCAAGTCATCACCACCCCACCGTCATCTATGATACGTTCTCGGTCTTCCTGGTCGAATAGGATGCCCCAACTATTCATGACATTTTTCATTTTCGAGACTTGAGATATCAAGTCATAAGCACGGGTGACCGACTCCGTCTCCTTCGCACTGGCCTGGTCGATAGCAAATGGGCTGAAGCCTAATGCTTGATGCTCACCAAAAGCATAAAGTGCACGCACACCGCTGTTCTCACAGCATCGGCTTTCAGGGATGAAAAGCCAGTTTTTCACCTTGCCACCCTTGTCCGAGTTACGCTTGTTATCATATTGACCGTCTTGAGGGCGTAAAGGCATCGCATACTGAGCAGCCCATGACTTGAACCCAGTGTCGTAGATATCAGGGGCAAGGATATCAATGCTTGGCGCGCCCTCATGCCAGAAATCGACAAGATGTGCCAAAGGTCCTGCCGAGGGATATTCGCCCGGACGGCGCCCCCGACTATTCATTGCAGCATTAACATAAAGAGGCATATCATGAATCTGTCTGGCGGCCTTAGCCAAATGTTCTACATAACGGGCATAGTTCAGCGCCATAAATTTCTCATCGGCGTACTCATCAGTGCCATAGCGCTCTGCCCAACGTTCTTGTTTGTAGACTTTTTCTGCTAATGGTGAGTGGTCACGAGCCGACTCCAACATTCCGATTTCGTTCTCTATCTGCATCATGATGACCACCTCGCCTTTCGGGTCTTGTTGCTTGATACGTCCCATCAATGCAGAGAAAGCCTTCAGGTCGGCCTGCAAAACGTTGTCGCTGAAGCATGAAGCGATTTCCATCTGTTTCCCCTCAGCGGTCATTGCCCTCGGAAACCGCTTGGTATCCTGTTTGAACCATCCCGGGGCATAACACGACATTGAATTTTTCCAAGCACCGAACCAAAGGAACACCACATGCAATTGTTTTTGTCGTGCCACCTCGATGGTACGGTCGATGAGTGAGAAGTCAAATTGTCCCTCCACGGGTTCCATCAGTTCCCAATAGGCGGGCACCAACACAGTGTTCAGTCCCAAATCCTTCATGCGTGGCAGCACCTCATCAATGTCGTTTACGGAAGTGGCAGCCGAATTGCTCAACTCGCCGCCGAGGATAGGGAACCCAGCCCATAACCCCATGCTTTTTCCGCCAGTCTGCAGTTTTTGAGCTGAGAGGGGCATCACGCACAGCACGAACATGAAGCAAAGCATTACTTTTTTCATCATCATACCATCAAGTAGATTTTTTCTTTCACCATGGCAAAATTACGAAAAAACAGATAACTTCCCGTCATATTGTACCCATTTTTTTACACCGAAGATGTCATCTATCAAGGTTTGGTGGGAACGATTGATTATCTATTTCTCGTCACATTGATATTTGAAGCAGTCGACGTCGATGTAGCCACCCGTCTTTTTTGTAGCGTAGTTGAAGATAGCGAACTTTGTGCCCATGAAGAACCGGCGATAATCAAAAATCATCCTATAGTTTTTCGTTCCGATTTGAGTCCACTGTTCGCCATCGACACTATAGAAGAAGTTTGCAGCATCGCGTCCACCACGCTCTCCAGGTCGGAATTCGCCATCTATCCTCAACCATATTTTTGGTTTTTTGGCATTGACCAATTTTGTCAGGTCAATGGTCTCGACCTCGTTTTCCTCCACCTTAGTCACCGCTTTCTCCCGATTGGTCAACGACACTTTCTGCTCACTCATGACCAATGAATATTTCTTTCCATTCTTCTTCACCGTGAGCACACCACTGTCACCATTGAAAGCAGAGAATCCTGCACAGTCACCATCATTCATCTTGGACAGGTCCATACAGATACAACCGCTGCATGCCGGTCCTTCCATACGTTGAGTCAGTGTATTGGGAGCCAAATAAAGGTTGGGCACTACCCTACTGGTCTTCAGGCGCAGGAATCCCGGGCGCTCAGTCAAACTCCAGGCTTTGTCCACTGGGTTATGGTTCCACTGCCAATGAAGCCCCAACTTTGTGCCGTCAAACTCATCCGGCATGACGATGTGTTTCACAGGTTGTCCACTCTTGTAGGGACGCATGATATCGGGAACCTTGTAATTCTCATCACCCAACATGGGCCAACCGTCAATCCAGCGTACAGGAGACAAGGTCAACACACGTCCTACACCCCCACGGTCCTGAAACATGATACCATACCAATCGCCCTCTTCGGTATCAACGATGGTGCCCTGGGCAAGGTAAGAAAAGCCTCCGAAAGGACTCTCCAAGATGACGTTTTTCTCCCACGTTCCTTTCAAATCCTTCGTGCGGTAGCACACTTCCCGACGGTTTAGTCCTTTACCATAAGACTGGCTGATGAGCATGGCATAGTAAGTACCCTTGTGCTTGATGACGCGTGTCCCCTCCAAAAGACCGCGCTCTTCATCCTCACGCTGGAAATATTGGCGCAGACTGCCGTCAACGACACCCTTGAGGTCGGATGTCAGTTGACACATCTCCCCCGTACCGAAGAAAACATAAGGAGTGCCGTCGTCATCGAAGAACAATGTGGCATCATGGAAGTGGCGCAGCCGGGAGTGGATGGTCCACGGACCCTCAGCCTTAGGTGCTGTAAATATATAGGTATCGCCCATTGCGCCCTGTTCATTGGGAGCCAACAGTGCCCAGAACTTGCCATTGTGAAATTTGAGTGACGTAGCCCATTGTCCTCGTCCGTAGACTGTCCCGACGCCCTCTCCTTTCTGTTGGTCGAGGGGCAAGGAGAAAGCCAAGTCATACTTAGGCGAATCGGTCAGTTTGTCGAAGATATAGCCTACGGTTTCCCAATTTTTCAGGTCTTTTGAAGCCATCACAGGTGCCCCAGGCATCAGGTGCATGGTCGTACTGACCAGATAAAACGTGTCACCCACCCGGATGACATCAGGATCGGGGACATCAGCCCACAACATAGGGTTCTTAATCGGTGCTTCTCTTGCCGGCTGAGCATTGCCAAAGGAACACAGCATACAGAGAATTAGAAAAGCAAAATATTTTTTCATAATGGAATGATTTGGTTGTTTTTAGTCCAGACTATTATCTCATACGAAAGAATTGCGAGCGGTTATCCCTCCAGAGTCTCTGCCACCTCTTCCAACAGGCTGATAATGGGCAGATGTTGCGGGCATGCGTCCTCGCATTGACCACACTGTACACAAGCCGAAGCTTTCTCTCCACCTGGTCGCCAACCGTATTCATTACGAGCCTCCTTCAAGTCTCCATACATTTTGTAGACGTTCATCACAGCGAATAACTCAGGGATATGGATTTCCATGGGGCAACCAGGCGTACAATAATGGCAAGAGGTGCAAGCTATACCATCAAACTGACTCAATGCCTTGCAGGCTTCTTCCAAAACATTTTTCTCCTCCTCATCCAGTGGTTTCAACTGACGCATAAACGACAAGTTGTCCTCCATTTGTTCCATGTTCGACATGCCGCTGAGCACCATCATCACATTGGGCAGGGAAGCCGTGAAACGTATAGCCCATGATGCAAAAGAAACATCGGGGTTAGCCTGCAGCAAAATATCCTTCACTTGTTGTGGCGGATTAGCCAGTTTTCCTCCTTTCACCGGTTCCATCACGATGACAGGTATTCCGTGCCTGGTAGCCACCTCATAACAACGCCGGGAACAGATAAGCGGGTCTTCCCAATCAGAATAGTTGATTTGAAGTTGCACGAATTCAGTATCAGGATGCTCGGTAAGCAGTTCATCAAGTTGTTCGGGAGTGGAATGAAAAGAGAAGCCATAATGACGGATTAAGCCATCCTCTTTCAGTTTTCTCATATACTCCCAAATGCCATACCTGTTGAATTTTTCCACATTCCCTGAGTCGATGCCATGAAGGAGATAGAAATCGAAATATCCAGCCCCTGTGCGTTCAAGGCTCACTTTGATTTCGTTTTTCGCTTCTTCCTCACTCTTGCAGGCAAAATCAGAAGCATTGAGTTTATCGGCCAGATAATAACTCTCACGCGGGTAACGGTCGCAGAGAGCTGCCTTTGTAGCCGCTTCCGAGCCTTCATACACATAGGCCGTGTCGAAGTATTTTCCCCCGGCTTCTATGAAAGCATCCACCATTCTTTTAGTATGTTCCAGGTCGATGTCTTTACCACCTTCTACCCGGGGCAGCCGCATCATTCCAAAACCCAGTTTAATACTGTTGTCTACTAATTGATTTTCCATATAGTATTTTTTTTCTAAGACCTTTGACAGCAGGTTTATAATATCCCAACTCCATCGTTTCAATAGTCCGTATCAATTCATCCATCAATTCAGGATAGAACTTGCACATACGAAAAGCAAGTTTCATGCAGATGGTCTGGATGCCTGGCAATTCCTTGATACTGACCATGTGTTCCAAACAGAAATCCAGAAAATCGGTCCGCAAATCCTCCTCGTCCATTTTCAGGCGTTCGATGATACACAGTGTCAGACGTCTAACCGAAGAATTATCTGTCTTCATAGCCAAGTCAATCAGAGGGTCGAGCACCACCTGCAGTTGTGACAGCTCATCCTTTGTGGCCTTTGTCAGCCCCCACAAAGCACTACGCTGCACCCGACATTCTTGACTTTCATTTTTTCTTTTCGCCCATTCTGCTGTTTGGTTGCAAGAATCATTCTCGTCCTCCAACTCTCCCTGTACATCAAGAATGTAACGACGTGTGAAACCAAGGAAATCACCTTCAGCCTTTACTTCTGAGTATATCTCCTGGGCCCCACCCTCACTAAATGTCCTTTTCAACCTCTCTCTTGTTATCGTCATGAGTATCCATTTAAATCGTTTGCTGCTTCATCTTACGATTGCAGGAAAGTCCTATAAGCCTGCCATACATCTTCGACTTTTTCCTTGCCGTGAATGTCATCAAAGAAGGTCATTTGGCATTTTTCGATAAAAGGTTTCCAGTTACCGCAGATAGTACCATCATAAGCTATGACCGGTTGAAAGATACCGCTGTTGTTATGGGCATGGTGTTTGTGTTGTTCCGGCAGGGAGATGTCCCGACTCTTGTAACTGATGAGATATTCATCGTATGGAGGAATCAAGAGGAACCTGCCTTGCCGGCATCCTCGAGTACGACATTGGTCCGTCAGATAGAACTCTCGTCCTCTCCATCGTTCCACATGAATCGTGTCGCCTAAGAGAGCAATAGCCTTTCGACAGTCACTGATATTCAGTCCCGACCACCAAACGAAGTCCTCGAGTGTGGCAGGCTGACGGCTTTGAAAGTACTTGCGTGCAAATCGCATCAAGACCTCATCCCGGTCTATCTTTCCCGTCGGCTTTACCTTATCCGATGCGAGAGCATATGTCGCTTTCATGGGGAGCAGGTCTCCACTGCAGAGTGTTCCCGACAACTCAGCCATACGGATATGGTAAGACAGCCGATGGTCATCCATCCGTATATCTTTCTCAGCCAAATCCCTGACAATATCCTCTTTCGTCACGCTTCCCTTGTCGGCAGCAGCCTGGGCAAGGATGTCGCTGATATGCCTCCGTTCATCGTCGGGGATAGAAATATTGTTGCTGCTCATCCATCCCTTGATGACCGCCACAGCCTTGGGAGCGAAGAATTCAATCATCATCCAATAATCTTCAGCAGCAACCAGTTGCCAAGTGCCCCTCATCAAATGCAGACGTACGATTCTGCCCTCATCAAACGCTTTTTTGAAAGCCTTTTGAGAAGGTTTGCGAGTCCTCATGGCGACAGCCCATCGCATCATACGATATTCCTGCGCCTGCATGGCTCCCATATATCCGACCAGTTCGGCAGGCTCTTTGAACTGAGGTGCGACGAGCTGTTGGTTGAGAAGTCGGATGGCTATCGGATTCATCGTGAAAGAGATTAAAAGAGCTTTTATACCCAGTCAAAATTATCTTTTCCGGCAGCCACTTCGAAATGATATTTGGCGATGCCCAAGTCCATCTGGCTATATCCCACCAAAGAGAAGCCTTTTCTGGCATGCACCAGATGACGACCATTTTTCACACCGACATATTCAAAGGAAAATTTCTGCTGGTTGACGGCGGTAGGTGCAAGCAATGCCGCCTCCACCCCTTTTCTGAACCACGATGGCAAATTTCCGTCGTTTGATTTACTCACCTGTTCAAAGGACTTGATTTTGTGTCCAGTCCCCTGCGTTTCTCCATAGCCAATGGCAATATAGCAACCTATCTTCTCCCCGTCATTGAGCACATACGTTCCAGGCACCTTTGAATAGCTGAGTCCTACCCAACAGGTATTCAAGCCAAGCGTCTGAGCCAGCAGAACGAGATGTTCACCATAGTAACCGATGCGCTCATCGAGATCATCCGCCTTTTTTCCTGCCATCACAATATAGTTGCTAACCCCTCTGAATTTTCCATATTTGGCCAAAGTACCCTGGAAAGCTTTGGGTTCGTTGAGTATCAGCTGCATATGAAGCTGCCCCTTGCTGTTCAGCTCGGTGATTTTCTCTTCAAGCACCTTGACGACCTCTTCAGACAAAGGTAGTTCCTTGTATGCCCTAACACTGTGACGGGCTTCAATTGCTTCTTGTATTGTCATATTTTTTAACAATGATGTTGTTTTCGACTAATTGCCACCTTGTGCCAAGACATGACGAGAACACCGACAACCACGGCTGCTTTCTTCAATACCATTTATATCCATGTTCCTTACAATAGTCAATAGCAGGCTGATAGCCTTGAAAAGTGGCTTTGTGAATCCATTTCAATCCAATCTTCTCATCCACAGGGACACCGTTGCCAGTCATGTGAAACCAACCGATGGCAAACTGAGCCTGAGCATCACCGCCATTCGCTGCCAACTCATACCAGAAGGCACATTCTACCAAGTCCTTCTCGACTCCATCGCCATTCCAATAAGCCGCTCCGCAATTTTTCTGACTCAAGACATGCCCTTGGAAAGCGGCTTCACGATACCATAAGAAAGCCTTGTGATGGTCTTGTTGAATGCCATTGCCGAGGTAATAGGCATTAGCCACATTCACCTGTGACTGCATATCCCCCTTATCAGCCGCTTTCATATACCACTCAAAGGACAGTTCTGCATTCTGCTCCACGCCTTTACCGTGATAATAGCATTCACCGACATTGAAACAGCCATAAATATCGCCCAATTGTGCAGCCTTCATATACCATTCAAAAGCCTGTTCAAGGTTGGCCTTTACGCCAATGCCCCGTTCATAGCAAACCCCAAGGTTATTCATAGCCTTGGTGTCTCCCTCGTACGCCCTCTCCCGATAGGCGTCAGCCTTGTTTCTTTCTTTTGACATGCGACATTGACCCTCAACAAAAACCAACGGCAAAAATACAAAAATAAGCGGACTTTTCGTTATATTTTCGCTAATATTTCAATAGATATCTTACAGTTTGACACACATCCTCATATAAAATGTTGATGTTGTAGGGTGAAAGAAGTCTTTTTTCCTGTTTTTTTTGGTATTAATCCCCAAAAAGACTAATATTTGCATTTAGTAAGAAAAAACACTAATTCTATATGAAAAAGACGCGACTTTTACTACTGACTATGCTACTGACTTTTATAGGAGCCTTGGAAGTTAGCGCACAAGAAGCCTACTGTGCCCTTGATAAAGAAGTGGCAAATAATGGCAACCTTCAAAAAGTCATTGCCACGTTCTATTACGACAACCTGAGGGACAGCAGGGGCGAGACAGTTGATGTAGTAGGCTATTATCCCATAATATTACATTTTAGCATTGATTATAAGACAGATACATAGATATTACAATTAATTGGGCAACAAAATAGCAACATTTCTGAAAGCGATTTTAGATAATGCACCATATTGGTGATTGTGGGATGATTATAGTGAATTGCTTACACGCTTCGATATTCAAACTTGGTACTTAAATGGAGGATAAGGTTTGCGACAAGTCATTGTCTTGATTTTAGCTGTGGCTTTCAATCTCACAAATATTGG
>CACXDY010000253.1 GCA_902766505.1 uncultured Prevotellaceae bacterium | reverse complement strand
GGTCGATGCCAACGGGAATACCCGTTACAGCAATACGGTGACAATGACCGCCGGTGACGTGCCGAACGGCTTCATCAAAATCACGGCCATTCCCCAGAATTGCGAGGACTACTACTATATCGTGAAAAGCAAGAACGCAGCGGCCGACCTCTATTGGACCACCGCCAATGCCACACCGACTGACGACTATACCGCAAGGGTCGGTACCTCGAAGGAGAGTTGGCAGGGGGCAAGTGGGATTTACGACTTCAATGGGTTGCAACTGGTGGAACTCTACAATTCTTCCTCGGCGGGTATTAAAATGCAGCAGACGGTGCGCTCGCTGCCCAACGGCGTGTATCAGGCGGTGCTCTATGCTACCTCGCATAACGCGAGGGGTGAGAACGGCGCCACACTCAACGGCAGTAGAAATGATTTCGCCTATGTATTCTCCACCGCATCGGGAACGACGCAAAAGGCTTATTTCACCGCTTCGGGAGTGGAACCGGGATTTATCAGCGGAGAACCGCACGAATGTACTCTTTCGAACATCCGGGTGACGGATGGCACGCTGACCCTGGGTCTGGGGCTCGACCTGGCCAATCTGACGGGATGGCATTGCATTCAAATCAAGTCGCTCATACGCACGGGCGACATCGCGGGCGTTTCTTCCGACGACGACCTCATCAAGGCGGTACACTATGCTGCTCCTCGGGAGATTGGCACCGACCTGACTCAACTGTGGCAGTTGGAAACCAATGCCAACGGTGGCTATGCGATGCGCAGCCCTTCTTCTCACGACTATGTACTCTGCAGCCCGACAAGCAATCTATTCCAGACGGATGGGAGCACGCACATGGGTACGGCGACAAGTTGTTACCTCCCAGTCTATGATGCCTCTACCGATGCCTGGGTGGTTAAGAATGTGGCTCATTCCACCTACTGTGGCGTGGGCGCGACACCTACTGCTGATGCGGAGGTGAAGGGTGACAAGTCGCTGGCCAATGCTGACAAACTGCAACTCTATGCCATCAGGAAATTGGATATCCATGAGGCGTATATCGTGAATAATGGGCATCATGACGCCAACTTCACCTACAAGAATGCGGATTTCTCGTGGGGGATTGCCACGGGAAGTGTGACGGGCGGCGGCGGACGTGTGGAATATCCCGCATGCTGGACGTTCCAGAAGAATTTCAGCGGGTGGAATGATGCCTTCGTGGGAACAGGAACGTTGAGTGATGGACAGGTCGGCACCTTCTTCAATGCCTGGGCGGGCAACCTGACGTATGCCGAACTGTCGCAGGAAATCACACAACTGCCCAATGGTGTCTACCGCCTGAAGGCCGACCTGGCCTCGACGGATGGTTATGCCAGGACAACGACTAAAACGGCCATCTATGCCAATGCGGGGGAGGGCAATATCGCCCGCTCGTATAACCTCGCAGGAAAGGGTGACAATCTGTTCGAAACCTATGAGTGCTATGTGCTGGTCAAGGACAACAGAATGACCATCGGCGCTCGCAGCGACGGGACTTGGTTCAAAACGGCTGACTTCCGGCTCGAGTATGTCTGTGGAGAAGGGGAGGCTTCCGGGGATATTCTCGGTTATCTCGACAATGGCAGAGCCTTGCAGCATCAATGCTGGTTGATGGACAGCGGATGGGTGGACTTGTCTGCCTTCCCCAACTGACGCAACCTGCAGATTGACCAGATTCCGCTCAATGCCCTGGTCAAAATGGCGCCGAGGGCCTCGGTGGATGCTGCCTATAACACGAAAAATATCATTCAGAACGGAAAGTGCGCCAACTTCGTTATCGTCGACGAGGAACCGCTGACGGTGAAGGAGAGTTTTGAGGCTGCCAAGGTGACTTACCAGCGAAACGATGAAACCAACACGTGGCAGGAATTGTTCTTGCCCTTCGAGGTGAAAAATTCGTCTTACATCGAAGTGGGTGAGATGCGCTACAGCAGAAATGGCGGCGCTTACTGCCTGTTCGCGGCTTCTGTCGGGGCAAATGTGCCGGCTGTCGTGAATTTCAAAAAGTCTCTCCTGACGTTCCAACAGGTGATGGTGGAGCCTACTGCTGATTATGAGGATACGGAGAAATCGCTCTATGCCACTTATCTCACCGGAAAACCTGTGAATCCGCTGAGGTGGTACGTCGGCGAGGGCACCACATTGAAGGATTTGACCGTCAGGGTGCTCGGCGATGTCAACAGGGACGGCAACATCAGTGTGGTGGATGTCATGGCTATTGTCAACATCATCTTGGGGGATGACGACAAAGAACCTTATCTGTATGACCATGAAGTGGCCGACATGACGGGGGATGACGAAATCACTGTGACGGATGCCATGAACCTGGTCAATGTCATTCTCAACCGCTTTTGACGGCTCTTCACGGATTTTTCCAGTCAATAGGTGGTCTGGATGATAATTATTCCTTACCTTTGTGTCACATTAAGCGCGATTGTTCCAACCAATGTATAAAATTCCCACATACCGGGGCTTTTGGTGGAGATGGGTGGTCTTTGCATGGCTCTCTGTCTTCGCTGCTCCCATGAGCATAGGGGCAAAAGTCGTCTTCGTCTCTCCAACGGGCGATGACAAGGCTGAGGGTACTATCTTGCATCCATTGGCGACACTGCCCGAGGCGCACGCCCGCATCCAGTCGGGCGATACGGTCTACTTCCGGGGCGGTACCTATCATGTCGATGATGCTCAAATCATGCGGGTCAGCAGAAACTATTGCCTCGTGTTCTCCTTGACCAAAGGGGGAAGCAGCAAAGGACATACCTGCTTTATGGGATATCCCGGCGAACGGCCTGTCTTCGACTTCTCCGCCCTGTATTATGACGGACGGCACCGCTTCGCTGCCTTCTCGCTGGATGCCGACTATCTGCATCTGCGCAATTTCGAGATAGTGGGAGTGCCCGTGCGGGTCAAAGGACATACGCAGTCGGAATGTGTATCTGCCGCCTACGGCTCGCATTGCATCGTAGAGAACCTCGCCATGCACGACGGCATGGCCATCGGCTATTATCAGAAACATGGGTCGGACAACCTGGTCATCAATTGTGATGCCTACAACAACTATGATGACTTCTCGGAGGGGGAGTATGGCGGCAATGTGGATGGATTCGGATTCCATCTCAATGAAACTTCCGAGACGGGAAACCGCATTCAGGGATGCAGGGCATGGCGTAATTCCGATGATGGGTTCGACTTGATTAATTGCAATACTTCGGTGGAAATCAGCCACTGCTGGGCATTTTTCAATGGATTCAAACCGACGGCCGACAAATGTGACACACTGACCTTTGAGAGGGCGGGCGACGGCAATGGGTTCAAGGCCGGAGGATGGGGCATGGGACGCTATGCCTCGCGTTGTCCTGAAATATGCCCTGAACATAGGATTCTCAATAGTATGGCTTACCGCAACAAGGCCAATGGATTCTATGCCAACCATCATCTGGCTGGATGCGTTTGGAAAAATAATACGGCGTGGGCCAATTCTTCCAACTTTAATATGGTGAACCGCAAATCTCGCGGGGAAGCCGTGGATGTGCCTGGATATGGCCATGTCCTCCAGGACAATCTGTCATACGAATTTGCCAATAAGAAAAACGGGGGGCATCTCGTGATGTGCGATGCGGAAAAATCGTCGCTGGAGAATAATTCTTTCCAGCCCGATGGCTCCAATGTGCAACTCTATCCTTCTTCTTTCGTCTCCTTGAGACTGGCTGAACTTTTCGTAGAACGGGACGCCGAAGGGAATCTCCCGCCGGTGGGACTTCTGCATCTGGACAATCAATCCGGCTTGCCATCCAACATGGGGTGGTAGTCACTATTTTTTTTCTATTATGGCTATTGAACTGAGAACAATTTATTTTGCTGGAGGATGTTTCTGGGGAACAGAGCATTTATTCAAGCAAATGCATGGGGTCGTCAATACGCAGGTGGGGTTCGCCAATGGATATACCGAACAACCGACCTACAAGGAAGTCTATACCGATAAGACTGGGTATGCCGAGACCGTCAAGGTGGTTTACGACCCTATGCGCGTCGACTTGTCAACACTGCTCGAGATGTTTTTCCTTGCCATCGACCCTACCAGCCACAACAAACAGGGGGAGGATGTCGGTACCAGATATAGGACGGGCATTTATTATACGACCCGGGAGGATTTTATCTTCATCACGCCTTTTGTCGAGGAGCAACAGAGGCATTATGACAAGAAACTGGCTGTGGAGGTGAGACCTCTGGAGGTTTTCTATCCTGCTGAGGAATACCATCAGGACTATCTTGATAAGAATGTGGATGGATATTGCCATCTGCCTTTTGCCCTCTTCCGCTATGCCCGTGACATGCATCGTCTCACCGATGGGCCACGTATCCGAAATGTCATCTTCGATTATGGGAAGGTTTTGGTGGACTACTCCTTGAATTACCTCTATGATTCCTATTTTGAGGACAAAGAGGAGCAGAAATGGTTTTTCGACCATGTCGTCAATGCGGAGTTTCATACAAAACTCGACTTGGGCACTCCAACGGCTGAGTGCGTGGAGGAGTGGAAACTTAGGTTCCCGAAATATGCCCGCCAGCTCGATGCCTACAACAGCGACTATATGAAATTGATGGGGGAGGAAATACCGGGTATGTCTCAACTGCTGACCGAATTGCGCCATTACGGCATACGTTTGTATGGGCTCACCAACTGGGGGATAGAGAAGTTCTGCCACGTCCGCGAAAAATATTCGATTTTCGATTTGCTCGACGGTGAAGTGGTGTCTGGCGTGGAACATGTGATGAAACCGGATGCCGCCATCTTTCAGATTTTGCTGGACCGCTATGACCTCAATCCCGAAGAATGCTTGTTCACCGACGACCGGGCCGAAAATGTGGCGGCTGCTTGCGAAATGGGCATGCAGGGGGTGGTTTTTGAAAGCGCTCAACAACTGAAGGCTGCATTAATGGAGAGGCATGTTTTGTAGTATCGGTTTTTTTCTTTAATTTTGCAGCCGCAAAATCAAAATTTCAATGGATCAATTGAAAGGACTCACAGACGAGCAGGTGGAGGAGAGCCGCAGAAAACATGGAAAAAATGTGCTCACCCCTCCGCGGAAAGTATCGTTGTGGAAATTGTTTTTCTCCAAATTCTCCGACCCTCTCATCATCGTTTTGATGGTCATCGGCGTTTTTGCCGTGGGAGTGTCTTGTTATGAATATTGGGGACT
>CACXDY010000252.1 GCA_902766505.1 uncultured Prevotellaceae bacterium | reverse complement strand
GTGCGTTCAAAATGCGACATAGATATTCCTGCTTTCCTGCAGTTCAAGATGAATGCCCCTATCAACAAACTCATCAAATCGAACGTAGAGGTTGGCCACTTGGCTTACGACACGAACCGTCCGGACATGAAGAAGGGGAAGACATGTGTCACAAACCACTATACCATCACCGGCGACTATATTCTTCCTGAAGGTTATGCCATCAAGCACAACCAGAACAACGCTGATGACAAAAAGGAAGAAGCTGAGAAGATAGCCATCTTCACCAGCCAAATCAACATGCCCAATGTCACTCCTCCCGCTAATTTGCCTACAGACTATACACATCTGAAGCTCAAATAGCCCTACTCCCGAACAGTATTACTTGAAGATATGGTCCTTTTCGGTGACTTGTGTTGGTATTCCAGCCTTGCCACCGAAATGGCAGTCTTTGAGAATGACGTCTTCCGTATCGTCGAAACTGACGGCATTCTTCACCTCTCCGATGGTGATATTCCGGAACTGTATGTTACGCAATGGTTTCGCTTTGGTGCCTTGAAGGACTAAACCTCCGGCACGTGCTTTGCGGCACTCGATATTCTCGACGGTTATCTGGTCGATGTCCGTAAAGTAGGTGTTGTCCAAGCCCTCGCCACCATACATACTGGTGATATAGAAAAGGTCTTCCACCTCGTCAAACTTACAGTTCTTGAAGGAAATGTTTCGGATGAAACCACCACGGTCGGGATTGGTCTTGATATACAGGCCTCGCTTGCAGTAACCCGCATAGTCACAATTCTCCACAAAAACATTCTGAACACCTGCCGACATCTCACTCCCCAGGACGACAGCATGAAGCCCTTTGAAATGGCAGTAGCGGATGATGATATTCTCTGAAGGACAGGCAGCCCCCCGTCCGTCATGGTCGCGCCCGCTCTTGATGGCTACGTTGTCGTCACCATTGTTGAAATGAACATCTTCGATAAGGATGTTACGGCTCATTTCCGGGTCGATACCGTCGTTGTTCACCAATTTGGCATCGAAGCGGATACCGCGAAGAATGGCATTTTCTGATTGGAGCAGATGGATGCACCAGAACGGAGAATTGGTGATAAACACATCCTCAATGGTGATGCGTTCACACCCGAACAGTTGGATGAGATGCGGCCTCAGATAGTCGCCTTCGCCGAAGTTGCGTTGTGCAACAGGTGTTCCTGTGTGGTTCATCTCCCGCGAGCGCTGTTGTGCGGGTTTCTGCTTACTCCGCCAAGTGGCAAATGTGGTCATGGCATTGCCGTCGATAGTTCCCTTACCGATGATACTGACATCATGGAGTTGATACCCATAGATGAATGGTGAATAGTTTTGCAGAAAGGTGCCCTCCCACGAGGTCTTGACAGCAGGCAGATAGAGTTCGGGGTCGGGCGCGAATTTCAGTGTGGCGCCCTCCTGTATCTCCAGGCACACATTACTGACGAGATGAAGGGGACCTCTGATATAATAGGTCCCTGCCGGAACTACAATGCGGGCACCACCCTGTCTGCCTGCCTTCTTAAATGCCTTCTGGAAGGCAGGCAGACAGTCGGTTGTGCCGTTTCCTTTAGCACCCATCTTCTGGATATTGATGACGGCCTTGGGGATTTGTGCCCCGGTGATTTGGCTGAGGATAGCATCACGTTGACTGTCGCCGGCCAGACTGCTTAGGGCAGTCGTCAGCCAACATACCATCAGCAAGATTGATTTGTATGTCATCATCGAATAGTTTTTAGTATGCCAACACTCTCCTACGTTTCGTCATTTACCGGCACTTTTTATTGGGAAACCGGGCGGACGCATTGACCACTGAAGCGGTAGTAGTTGCTTTTGTCCGTGCCTTCCGAATTGACGTACAACATATTGGCGTCGCACACACTCCAGAAAAGCTGCGTGGATGACCAATATTTGCCTTCCGAGCCGTCATCAAGAACGCTGGAGTTGTAATAGAAGCCCGTTGCCGGCAAGAAAATGGAAAAGCCGTCATGGTTGATATCACCAAGTGTTATGGTTTGTGCATGAGAGGTGGTGCCCACGAATAACACCACCAGGATAGTTAATAGTTTTCTCATATATTGTAAAGGTTTGGCTGTCAGTGCTGTTCAATCGATAATCATTAAAGTATAATCATCGTACAAATATAATATTTTTCAACAAACAAACCATCATAACTATCTAAAAATTATTTATCTGATTTTCCGATAAAAAAAAGTCCTATTTTTCGTCATTTTCCGGCACTGTGGATAAGAAAATGACAAAAAACAGGCAAACGACTGCTGTAAAGACCAGATAAGCGTAACAATAAGGTAATGGAATCTCAGGAGGTGTACTATCCATACCCGAGAGGGCAATTACCATGGCGGGGTGGTAGGAACCTATCAGAAGTAGAAGGGGAAAGACGACTATCCATGGGTGGCTGCCGGCATCCCGCAACCGACGGACTGTTACGGCCAGTGTAGGTAGCAGACAGAAAAGAAAGAACAGACCAAGGAGCAGAAGAACGGGGAAAACGATTGCGCTGAGCCAATTGAGCGGATTGGAAGTCGTATCGGGTCCTGCAATACTATGGATGACTACAAGTGTCGCAGCCACACCATACAACACCCCAGAAACAATGGCGACGAACAATATCCAGCAGCAGAACTCACTCCGCGTAGCCCTCCCGCCAAAGCTGACGTATTTGCCTATACAACTCTTCACGTGCAACCAAAACGTTTTCATCGCCTATCTTATTATTATTCCTAACAATATAACTAAAACACCCCCACGCTTATTGCCTTTCCTGTGGAATAAAAAAGTCACACCCAACCACTCCCCCACACCCAATCAAGCAAAGTAAAAAATACAATCAAGCGCAGCAAAGCAAAAAACAAACAACGAGCGAAGCAAAGTTAAACCCGAGCCAAGGTGAGCGAAGCGAACACAAATAAGGAAACCGCGACCGCTTCTAAACTCTGCACATTTCAAACAAAAGATTGTTCAAAGATATAAATATAATACAATTATTATTTTATAATACGTAACTTTTTTTTTTGACATATATCAAGTAGAATACATCATACAAAATCTAAAAAATTGCATTCCTCTCTGTTCCCATCACTGCTTCAGCGGTCATTGGGTGAAAAAATAGGTCGTAGAGGGTGTAGATGCCTATTATTTTCTCCCCTTTTTGCTAATTTGTCACGTCACACCATCGGGTGTGACGTATTTTTGCCGCCAAAATTACCATTCACATGACTGCACAACATCTATCAAAACTTCTTCTCAAGCGCGACAGACAGGTGTTGGACTACCTCCTCTCCGTCGCTGACAGCGAGGGAAATCTCACTGACAGCACCTATGCCATCGCCCATGACCTCGGCATACACCGGCAGATACTCTCCCGTATCCTGCGCCGACTCGCCAGGACCGGTGCTGTCACCCTCGACAACCATGCCTGCAGACCCATCCGTGTGACGGATGATGTGACGAGTGTTGTGACGAGTGCTGTGACGAGTGCTGTGACGAGTGCTGTGACGGGTGCTGTGACACAATCCATGTCGCAATCAGCAGCCGATGATGCAATAAGCACTTTCTTCGGAATCAACTCTTGGTCAGTCACTTACACTGTTTCCAACTTTCCAAAATATTCGTCTGAAAACACTGAAAATGACACACTTGTGACGGGTGCTGTGACGAGTGTTGTGACGAATGCTGTGACATCTGCTGTGACAAACAAAAAAGAAACAAAACAACAAAACGAAGAAATTTCCCCCGCACCCCCTAAAGAAGAAAAAAAACAAAAAAAAGAAAAAAGCCCAACCAATAACGCGTGCGCGCGCAAAGAAATTTCGACGAAAATCGACGATATACCGCTCGAAATGCGATGCCAACACTTCATCGACTCACTCCAACCCTACGCCGAACGCTATGGACAGGAGATGATAGAAGAGTTTGCCGAGTACTGGACCGAAACCAACCACTCCAACACAAGGATGCGCTTCGAACTGAAGCGGGCCTGGAATACCTCCCGTCGCCTCGCCAAATGGGCAAAAATGGACGACGTCTATCATCCACTGCCCAACACCAACCACCACGCCTACAATGCCCGCCACGCTTACAATACCCACCATGACTACAATACCCACCATGACTACAATACCCACCAGGGCTACTACACCCACCAACGCCGCACTTCGGCAGATTACATCAGGGAAGCCCAAGAGCAAGCCATCATCGAGAACGAAAAGTTTATCCGTGAGGCAGAGCGCCTCCGCGGCGGCGCTCCTCCCCACCTTCCCTTCTGAGAGTATCAAAGATATTCTACTGCAACATGATTTTCCTGATTATTCGCTATTTATGCTACACCCCCATAATGCTGGCTCACGTAGTTATACACCGCATCACGATAGTAGTTGATGCTTTCGTCGGAATAACTCTCTGGGAGTTCTTTCCAAAGGATGTCACGAATGGTAATGATGATGGAAGCCTTAGTTTCTTGCTTGTCGAACGGATGGTCCATTGTGGCTAATTGGGCCTTTATCTTCTCCAGCAATTCTTTGGCAACGGCCTTTAACTTCTTAATGTCCTCTTTGGATAGGTCATCTTTCATTAGTACATCATACATGGAGAGTTGTTCGTCATTCTCAAAACCTTCACGAATGTAGCGTTTCTCCTCCTCAGTCAGTTCATGGGAGAGTTTCATCAGTTCCTCGAAGGTTTTCTCTATTGTAGCGCGGTTCTGCTCTTGGTTGTAGTCGTGAATAATCTCCTGGTACCTCTCGTAAAAATTGACGCGTGAAGGGTTCTGTGCCAGCATCTGGGCAATACGCTCCTGCAGCAGCTCTTGAATGTCTTTCATGACAAGGTTCTTCTCTTTGCTCTTGGCGAACTCACGACGGAGCAAATCAAAATCGATGCCGCTAATATCAAAACGTCGTGATTCGGCTACCATTGTGGCTTCTGAATCAACTTCCAGATGTTCATTCACTATTTCGTTGATGGCCACACTAAGTTCTGTGATGTCCGCATGCTTGCGCTTCTGCTGCAGTTCCTTATAGATAGCTTCAATGGCATCCTTCTGCTGCTTCATCTCGGGCGTGATATCCTCACGGTCGAGATATTTCCAAAGATTCAACAGCGTGGTGGCAAACGTGCAGTAAGACTTTCTGATTTCAGCTGTCTCGCACATCGCATTGGCAGCCTTCTTCAGCAACGAAAGTTTATCGAAACTCTCCGCCTTGATTAAGTCATCCAACTCAAAATCGTGCTCTTTCAGGAATGCCTTCGCAGCAGCTATCGTCTCCAGCACATGCTTGATGAGTTCCTTCTTGTCGATGGTCGGGTCATTGCCTCCTGCGCCACCTTCTGGGTTGG
>CACXDY010000251.1 GCA_902766505.1 uncultured Prevotellaceae bacterium | reverse complement strand
ACTTCCCGGTGTGGAAGTCTTGACACTCCAGAACAATGCGTTCTCCCTCAAATACCGTATTCTGAAGGGAGAACAGCCAGAGCGTGGATTTATCATTTATAGCCCAGAAGCGAAGCCCACCGATGATGACAACTGGCTTCTCGACCTGGAAATGTCAGCAGCACTTTTCTCTGCCGACATGGGGTCGCTATATGCGGCAGAATGCAACATACCTTTAGAATTGAAGGAAAAAGTAGTGGATAAACACCTTGAATTCTTCAAGACTGCCCCCAATCGAAAAAGGCTGTCTGCTCGCATTCACCAGGGTATGGATGTCGTTGAAATCGAAAAGTTGATGCAAGCCATAGTTTGTCGCACAGAACCCACATACGATCAAATGACCTTGTCTCTTGCTTATGAAGCGTATGAAGATAAAACAGACATTCTGGACAAATTGGAGAAATATCAGCTTCTTGACTTATTTTGGTCGGAAATAAGTCAAACTTTCGGTTATGAAGGACAGCATCAGATGAAGGACTTGTTGATTGTTCTTTTCCGAGATGACATAATACAACGATTGGATGGAGGCAGCCTTCGCAATGAGGCGCATATCTTCATGCGTGATTGGCGCGACAGTCGCCAATATGGTGAGCTATACAAACAATGGGCGCAGAAACTTGAAGATGAATTGCAAATCAAAAACCAGATTCAAGGTTATGATATTGAAAAGCTCGTTATGGTGGAAACCTTTCCTTGTGTGGACAAGGTTATTGCCCAGTATCTCCAGATGGAGGTGCAAAATGGTACCATGACAGTGGAAAAGATGGAATCCATTGTTGATGAAAGAGAGCATAAACTCTTTTTCTCTGTCGCTGCCCATACCATCAGAGCCTTGCTTGAAGCCCGCAGGATGATGGAGGATATCGACCAAAAGATAAACGGTCTGATCATCAACTCTGCAGAAGAGGGATTCCGTATGTACTGCAACGACCTTTATACTATAGACCTTCATTATCGTCACTATTTTAGAGAGGAGAAAGAGGCAGAAAGCAAAAAACTGCTCTCGCCCATAACGGAAATGGTGCAGCGAAAGTACACCAATGGCTTCCTGATGGAACTGGCAAAGAAATGGCAACCTCTGGTCGATGCGATGAACAAGTGGCAAATAAACGGTGTCATCAGTCAGCGCTTTTTCTATGATTACCAAGTAACTCCCTTTGTGAGAAAAGGGATAAAAATATTTGTGATTATCAGTGATGCCCTTCGCTATGAGACGATGGTGGAACTGCAGCAGCGAATATCCCAGATGAGTCGCATGGTGACGGAAATGAAACCTGCAATGCTCTCCACTTTGCCTTCATACACTCAATTGGGAATGGCGGCATTGTTGCCCAACCGACAACTTTCCTACGAGAAACAGCAAGACGAGGTGTTTGCCGACGGGTTAAGTACCAAAGGTACGGCTGCTCGGCAGAAGGTGTTGGAACAATGGGAGCCCAAGAGCCTTGCCATCTCAGCAAAGGACTTCCTTGCCATCACCACACCCAAAACCGCTTTCCGTGATTACAACCTCATCTATGTCTATAGCAACAAGATAGATTTTGTTGGTGATAAGAGGGAGACAGAAGGTGAAGTGTTCAAGGCTACAGAAGAAGAATTTGACAATATCATCAAGATGGTGGGGTTGATACGCAACGGTAATGGTTCAAACATACTCATCACCTCAGACCATGGCTATCTCTATCAAAACGAACAACTTGACGAAAGTGAGTTTGTCGATTTCAAGGTGATGGGAAATGTCATCACTGATACCCGGCGATTTGTCATCGGTGATAATTTACAACCAGGCAATGCCGTAAAGACATGGAACTGCGAAGATGTAGGATTGAAATCCGGTCATCAGATACAGATCGCTAAAGCCATGAACCGTATGCGCAAGCAAGGGAGCGGCAGCCGTTTCGTGCATGGCGGTTCAATGCCCCAGGAAATAACAGTTCCTGTATTGCATGTCAATATCAAGAAAGATGCTGACATCAGTCAGGTCGATGTTGACATTCTGAACAAACGTGCCAAATTGACCACGAACAACCAAACTATCAGTTTCTTCCAGACAGAAGCCGTAAGCGAGAAAGTGAAAGGCATAACGCTCCGCATAGGTTTTTATGATGCGCAGGGTACCCTCATATCAGACTCCATCAACATGGTGTTTGACAGCGAAAATACAGAGAGCACACAACGCGAGAAGAAGCATATATTTGTGTTCAAGAATCAACTGTCAAAGTTGAACGGCCAAGAAGTGACACTGAGGATGGAGCGTCAAATCCCCAATACGGAGCAATATGTCCCATATAAAGAAGAATCATACAAAGTGAGCGTCATGTTTCAAGCTGAATGGTAAAATTGAATGATTATGGATGAATTAGATAGGAAATTGAATGAATACTATGGTGGAAAGGT
>CACXDY010000250.1 GCA_902766505.1 uncultured Prevotellaceae bacterium | reverse complement strand
GGTGGTCAGATTGATGACAATGACCGTGATTTCATCGGTGACCCGAACCCCGATTTCTACGGTAACATTTTCACGACCCTGAATTACAAGCGTCTGAGACTCGACGTTCGTTTCAACTATTCTGTTGGCAATGATGTATACAACTATATGCGCCAACAACTTGAGAGTGGTTCTCGCTTTATGAATCAGACCATCGCCATGAACCGTCGTTGGCAGGTAGAGGGTCAACAAACCGACATTCCGAAATTGACTTTCCAGGATCCTATGGGCAATGCCCGTTTCAGCGACCGTTGGATAGAGGATGGCAGTTATATCCGTCTGAAGACGGTGACGTTGAGTTACGAATTGCCACTGAAATCACAATACGTTCAAGGCATGCAGTTCTGGATTCAAGCCAACAATGTATTTACACTGACGAAGTATCTTGGCAGTGACCCCGAATTCTCTATGACCTCGTCAGTCATTGGACAAGGTATCGACTTGGGTCTTTTGGGCCAAAGCAGATCGATTGTAGCAGGTATCAAAGTGAACCTATAACGAAAGAAAAGACAAAGATTATGAAAAGAATCATTATATTCATCAGCGCTATCAGCCTGACCTTTGGTTTTTCAGCATGTTCTGATTTCTTCGACCAAGAATCCGACCATGTGATTTACTCAGAAAACCACTCCATCGAGAATGCAGAAGACTCCATCTACAGCATGACCGGCATTCTCATGAAAATGCAGGCCATAGCCGACCGAACTATCCTATTGGGTGAAGTTCGCGGTGACTTGGTAGACCTTACGACTACAGCCAACAGCGATTTGAGGGATTTGGCCCAATTCAATGCAAGTGATGACAACAGATATAACACACCGCGTGACTATTATGCCATCATCAACAATTGCAACTACTTTATCGCCAAGGCCGACACGGCAAAGAAAAACAACCGCAATGAGTATCTTTTGATGAAGGAATATGCAGCCATCAAGTCCATTCGTGCATGGACCTATCTGCAATTAGCCATCAATTATGGCAGTGTGCCTTTTGTGACAGACCCTATTCTCACCAAAGAGGAATCAGAGGCCAACTATCCCAAATATGACATTCAAGCCATCTGCGAATATTTCATCAATGACTTGTTGCCCATAGAGCAGAAAGAGCTCTACAACCGTGAATATCCGGGATATGGCAAGGTACGCAACACGATTTCCCATTATTTCTACTTCCCGCTTAACATTATCCTTGGCGACCTATATCTTTGGCATGGAACCATGTCGGGCAACACAGAGAGTTACAAACAAGCAGCCTTACGCTACTACAAGTATATCTCAACCCGTAATGGCGACAACACGACCTACACAACAGGCATCGACCGTGTTTTCTGGCCTGCAAGCTCCACCACATGGTTAAATCCAAACAGCGCAGGTTGGATATCATCATTTTATAATGAGGACTATACACAGGACGAAGACCAACATGAACTCATTACCATGATACCAGGCGACTCCATCCGTGCAGAAGGCAATTACAGTGAGCTTCGAAATCTGTTCAATTCGACTACAGAGAACGACTATAAGGTAAGCATCACTCCTTCGAAACGTATTCAGGAAATCTCTGAATCACAGATGTACTGCAGTGTAAGTAATAATGGTATGACGGTCACCTATGCCCCTTCCGGGTTAACCTCACACCGCACAGGCGACCTTCGTCTAAGTGAAGCATGGTATGAAACTACATTATACAATGACGTCACCAACGACCGCATCGATTATCAAAGAATTGACAAATTTAGTACCAGAAATGTGCATATCTACCGCAAGCAGATGATTTACCTGCGTATGGCAGAAGCCCTTAATATGGCAGGCTTCCCCCGTGCTGCCTACCAGATATTGGCATCCGGACTAAACAATACGGTCATCAAAGAAGCAGTCATTCCCTATTGCAATGAAAGCGACAGTGTCTTTATCAGTCAGTTTGATTTTCCAAATTCCCGCTGCGTTGTTTTCAATGCAGAAAATGCCGCAGGTTTGATGTACAATACGCCCAATATGCTTGGAATCCACAGCCGCGGTTCCGGCTATTCTCCACTGAACGAATACTATCAACTACCCGTTGACAGTACCCGAAGCGAAGTAGAACAGTTGGCAGACCTTCAAACTTATGTCTCGGAACTTATTCTCAACGAGAGTGCATTGGAGTTTGCATTTGAGGGTGTGCGCTATTATGACATTATGCGCTATGCCTTGCGTCAGTCCAACCCCGGTGAGGCACTTGCCCGCTGCATCTACCAACGTCGTGGTGCAGCGAACAGTGACGCCATGCGTGGTGTTATCCGTACCGACCTGAACAACCGTGAGAACTGGTTCCTCCATTGGACAGGCATGTGATAGCAATCAGAAAATCTGAAAAGACTGGATTCTCCTATACAAAGGTGAATCCAGTCTTTTTTTATACTCCAAAATTGTTTTTTGAACTAAATGAAGGATAAGAAATCAAGCATGTTCATTCAATTGCAGTATGAAGATTTCTTTGTCTGACGGCCTCAAACAAGAGGATTGCGGCACTTACGGAGACATTCAGCGAATCCAACTTTCCAAGCATAGGGATTCTGATATGTTCATCCGCTGCAGTTCTCCATACATCCGTGAGACCAGTAGCCTCGGTCCCCATTACGATGGCCGTAGGTCCACACATATCCGATTGATAATAAAGACATGAATCCTGCAGTTGTGCTGTGAGAATTCTGATTTTATTATCCTTTAGGAAAGCCACGCAATCCGCAGAGGAACAAGCGACACATGGAACAGAAAAGACAGCCCCAATAGAACTTCTGATAATATTGGGGTTGAAAATGTCGGTCAAAGGGTCACAAATGATGACAGCATCCGCGGCCGCAGCATCCGCACTTCTGAGTACGGCTCCCAAATTGCCAGGTTTTTCCACCCTTTCCAAAACTATCAGAAGTGGTGCCTCCCCCAAGTGAAGGTCATTTAGGAATAATTGCCGGTTTCTAACCAATGCCACCACCCCTTCGGTGCTATCCCTGTAGGCAATTTTGGCATAGACATCCTTGGAAACCTTGACCACCTTCACGGAATCCCTTGGGATAAAGTCCCAAATGGAATCAGACACCACCTCAGGCAAAATATACAAGGTGTCAACCACAAAACCAGCTTCCACACAATGCAACAGCTCTCTTTCGCCCTCTACGACAAAGAGTCCGCTTTTTCTTCGCTCAGAAGATTTGTTCTGAATGGCAATCAAGCGTTTTATTCCCGGATTATGGGTACTTGTGACAACTTCTTCAAACATATGGGCAAAGATAGGCTTTTTTTTGGAAAAAAACATAAAAAGCATTAACTTTGTCCGCCAAAAGCATAAATCCCATTCCTAAAGAAAGAGATGGCAAAAGACAAAATAGCCTACGTATGTTCCAATTGTGGACAAGAATCGGCCAAATGGATTGGCAAATGTCCCTCTTGCGGTCAGTGGAACACCTTTAAGGAGATACGAGTCAGCAATGACACAGGCAGCCAAGCCGCACGCTCGGCTGCCCAATCCCTCCGTTCTACGCTTGGCGGCAAGAGCCGTCCCCAACCTCTTCGTGACATTTCCTCACAAGAATCACCCCGAATTGACATGACAGACAGCGAGCTTAACCGCGTCCTTGGCGGTGGTCTTGTTCCTGGCTCCATTGTCCTTTTGGGTGGCGAACCTGGAATCGGTAAGAGCACACTGACACTCCAGACCATCCTCAACATGAGCAGTCACCAAATCCTCTATGTAAGTGGTGAAGAAAGCGCCCACCAGCTGAAGATGCGTGCCGACCGCATTGGCAAAGGAGACAGCGACCATGTCATGATACTTTGTGAGACATCTCTTGAGAATATCTTTGCCCAAATCAAGGAGATGCGTCCAGATATCGTCATCATCGACTCTATACAGACCATTTCGACAGAAGAGGTGGAAAGTTCGCCAGGCAGCCTTTCTCAAGTGCGGGAATGCGCCTCTGCCCTACTGCGTTTTTCCAAATCCAGTGGCATTCCGGTCATCATGATAGGGCATATCACCAAAGAAGGGACATTGGCAGGTCCGAAAATACTGGAGCATATCGTAGATACAGTCATCCAATTCGAAGGCGACCAACATTACATGTACCGTATTCTCCGCTCCATCAAGAACCGTTTTGGCAGCACCAGCGAGTTGGGAATCTACGAGATGCAGCAGAACGGTCTTCGTCCGGTTAGCAATCCCTCCGAATTGTTGCTGACACAAGACCATGAGGGATTATCAGGTGTTGCCATCACCGCCGCGATAGAGGGAATCCGTCCTTTCCTGTTGGAAACGCAAGCCCTTGTGTCCACAGCCGCCTACGGCACCCCTCAGCGTTCCGCCACCGGTTTCGACCATCGCCGTCTCAACATGCTTCTTGCCGTTTTGGAAAAGAGAGTGGGTTTCAAACTAATGCAGAAAGATGTATTTGTCAATATAGCTGGAGGTCTACGCGTTACCGATATGGCGATGGACCTCAGCATTATCGCCGCCGTCTTATCCAGTAATGTAGATACAGCCATAGAGCCAGGATGGTGTATGGCAGGCGAAGTGGGCCTCAGCGGAGAAGTCCGCCCCATTAACCGCATCGAGCAGCGCGTAGCCGAAGCCGAAAAGCTCGGATTCAGTCATATCATCATCCCCAAAAACAATTATAGCAGCCTCAATCTCAAAAATCACCAAATCCAGATACATCCTGTGAGAAAAGTGGAAGAGGCATTGAGAGAATTATTTGGATAAAGAAAAAAACATTATTATCACACAAAACTATGCGATTAAAGACTCTTATTCTTACGTTATTATTACTTATCAGCCATCAGGCATACAGTTTGAGATATACGACCCCAGGTGACGGAACCACCTACAGTTTCTCCCTATTGTCGCAAATAGAGGGAAGTGGTGTGACCTACGACAACGGTGTCTACCTCATCACATCTACCTGTGTCATTTCTGAGGGCGACTTTTTCAAAATAGACGAAGGCGTTGTTGTGGAATTCGGCAATGAAGCAGAACTCATCCTCCAAGGAGAATCAGATTTGCGGGCCACATCCCCCACCCTCCTTACCCGTCATGGCGAATCAGCCACTTGTGTAGGTATCCAAGTACAGAATTCCAGCCAAGCAACCGAAGCCTCCAACCTTCAATTCGAATATGTTGGTCTTCGTGGTGGCACGACAAAAGGAATGAACGTAGAGCAATGCTCCTTCAAATATCATAATGGCACCACCTCCAGCGCGCTGTTTTTGGGTGGCAACGGTGCTCATTTCAACATCAAGAACTGCTATTTTGAGCTATGTGAAAAAGCAGCTGTCGGAGGTGCTGCCAACTACTCCTGCCCTGTCACCATAGAAGGTTGCACATTTATCAAAAACTCACAAGCCAACGGCAATGTTCCCCAACTGAACCTGACTGCCGCCGACAGTATCATTGTCCGTCACTGCACGGTGACCGGTGACCCCACTCTGAATATGGTAGGCGGCATTGCCGTCGCCAATTGGTTTGGAACCGGCACCCACCACATCCTTATCAATGATTGTGAGATTCGTGACAACCGATACGGTATTACGACCATGGGAATATTGGATGTAGCCATCACCGACAACCTTATTATCAACAATATATTTGAGACGAATCCAAACAACGGTGGTAGCGGCATCAGTCTTTATGACCCATATCTTCAGCAAAAGGCAATTATCAGCGGCAACCAGATAGAAAAAAACTTATGGGGTATTACTGTGATTGGATGTGGTGATGTCAATCTGGGAAAGACAGAAATCCCTGAGGACGCTGCAGACTACAATCCTGGACGCAACAACTTCGTTGACAATGGAAACAATGGTATGCCTTGTGACCTATACAACAATTCATCCAACACCATCTATGCCCAGGGCAACATCTGGAGTGTTGCTGTTCAAGATGCAGCCAGCATAGAGGAAGTCGTTTTCCATCAAGCCGACAATCCGGCATTAGGCGAAGTTATTTACCTTCCTGCGGGTACACCGAGCAGCATCAACCAGAGCAGTCAGGTCCAGCCATCCCATACCATCTATAATCTGAATGGCATCCCACAGGGAACGGATTTGAATACCCTTTCGAAAGGAATCTATATCATCAATGGTAAGAAGATAATGAAATGAGAAAGACCTTTCTCTTCTCCCTCTTAGTGGTGTTATGTCTCCCATTATATGCCCAAAAAACGATTAGCAATACCCGATTGTTGCGCGACGGAGACTTGTTGTTCGTCGTGGCCGGGGAGAGCAATGCCATCACCGAGGTAACCAACTATTCCAACACCCCTTCAGTTGACCATGTCGGGATATTCCACCGACATGGCGGTCAGGCCATGGTTTTGGAAGCCACCTACAAGGGAGTCAAAGAGACTGCCATGGAACAATTCCTCCAAGATGCGCCACATGTATTGGTCGGACGCATCAAAGGTTCCTTTGATGCCCCAGGCAGTATGGACAAAGCCCACGAATATCTCGGCAAGCCTTATGACTTTATCTACTTCCCCGGAGATGATGCCATCTATTGCAGTGAACTGGTCATGCTGGCCTATCAAGACAAGAAAGGAGCTCCCATCTTAGCCCCTATCCCCATGTCATTCCATGATGCCAGTGGGCGAATCACACCCTATTGGGAAGACTTTTATTCCCGTCGCAATCTGGACGTACCCGAGGGGCAACCCGGCAGCAATCCCAACGAGCTTTCACGCCGCAAATGTGTGAAACTCAAGTATCAACTACATGGAATTGACAAGTAGAGTTGTCAGAAAAGGCCGAGGCGAATAAAAAAAACCAAAAAAAGAGACAAACCATCAGCTTTCTGCCATTAATTTATTAATTTTGCAGAATGAAAGATCAGACTAATTATCAATTATAAAACAAGAATTCATAACATGAAAATCGATCAATTCAACTTTGCCGGCAAGAAGGCAATCGTAAGAGTGGACTTCAATGTACCCCTGGATGAAAATGGCAAAATCACTGACGACACCCGTATCCGTGGTGCTCTTCCCACTTTGAAAAAGATTCTCGATGATGGTGGCGCACTCATCATCATGTCGCATATGGGCAAGCCCAAAGGCAAAGTGAACCCCAAATTCTCACTTGGCCAGATTGTTGATGCTGTATCCGCAGCACTCGGCACTCCTGTGAAATTTGCTCCTGACTGCGCAAAGGCAAAGGATGCTGCAGATGCTCTTCAGCCTGGTGAAGTGCTGTTGCTGGAGAACCTCCGCTTCTACCCAGAAGAGGAAGGCAAGCCAG
>CACXDY010000249.1 GCA_902766505.1 uncultured Prevotellaceae bacterium | reverse complement strand
TACAAGCCTATGTTTAACTAAAAATCCTTTTCAAAAACCAAAGGGAGCCTCACGGCGACCTTTGTTGTCCAATTAAACAATCTACTTGATACCTTAAACCTAATAACTAAAAACCTAAATCTATTACTACTAACCTAAACAATCTATTAACCTTGGATGATTGATTTCTCAATCATTTTGCACTGCAAAGTTAGTCACATTTCTATACTGATGCAATTTTTTTCTTCTTCTTTTCTATTTTTATACTGTTTTCTTGATGTAAATCAATGTTGTTTGCGCACACAATCCCGATTTTTTGCATTTTTTTGAGAATAATGCATTTCTGCTATGCTATTTTTCTTGTGTGTGTTTTTTTTGTTTTTCTTTTGTATTGTTTTCGGCTTTTGCTATATTTGCATGCAGTATGAGAGTTTTGATTATCAATACAAGTGAGAGAACGGGCGGTGCGGCTGTGGCTGCCAACCGGCTCATGGAGGCACTCAATAATAATGGAGTGAAAGCCAAAATGCTTGTCAGGGAGAAACAGTCTGACAATATTTCCGTTGTGGGACTTCATGACAGCATCCTGTCACAGAGGCATTTCATTTCAGAGAGGTTGTCTCTGCTGCCAAGACTGAAGTTCAACAAGAAACATCTCTTCGATGTGGACATCGCCAGTTCTGGCTTCGATGTGACGAAACTCAGGGAATTCCAGGAAGCCGATATCATCCACCTCCATTGGATTAATCAGGGAATGTTGTCGCTTGCGGGAATACGTAAAATACTTGACAGCGGAAAACCTGTGGTGTGGACCATGCATGATGCCTGGCCGGCGACAGCCATCTGTCACCTCACGCTGGAATGCAAGCGGTTTAAATCCTATTGCCACCATTGCCGATACCTGCCTGGTGGCGGGAGTGAACATGACCTCTCCAACAAGGTGTGGCGCAGAAAACAGGCGATGCTAAAAGACCAGAACGTCCATTTCGTGGCTTGCAGCAAATGGTTGGAAAAAGAAGCGAAGCAAAGTGCCTTGCTTGCCGGACAAAACATTACCTCGATACCCAATCCTATTGACACCAGGGTCTACAAGCCGAAGGATAAGACTGCCGCCCGGAAAGCACTCAACCTGCCTACCGACAAAAAACTCATCCTGTTTGTCTCTCACCGGGTAACCAATGCCTATAAAGGTATGGACCATCTGGTAGAGGCCTGTCAAATGATGGTAAAACAACGGCCGGAGTTGGCACAGAATACAGAAGTGGTGATTCTCGGTGGTCATGCGGAGGATGTGCAACCGCTTTTGCCTCTGAAGTCGCATCCGCTGGGTTATATGTCCGACGAACGCATGATTGTGGATGTATACAATGCGGCTGATGTCTTCGTATTGCCGTCTCTGTCGGAAAATCTGCCCAACACCATCATGGAGGCCATGGCATGCGGTGTGCCCTGTGTCGCATTCAACGTGGGAGGCATCCCCGAGGAAATCGACCACATGAAAAATGGGTATGTGGCTGCCTACCGTGATTCCACCGACTTGATGAAGGGCATACAGTGGGTACTCTGCGAAGCTGACTACAACAACCTGTGCCTGCAGGCAGTGAAGAAAGTGACCACCAACTATTCTCAGAACAATGTGTCGCTCAAATATATTGAGGTCTACAACCATGCCCTGGCATATAAGAATTACGGTATCTTATGATTATTTCCATCGTCACCATCACCTTCAATGCTGAAGGTCTGTTGCAACCCACTCTGGACAGTGTCAGGCAACAGACTTATCCTGATGTGGAGCATATCATCATCGATGGTGCATCGACAGATGGCACCGTAGGGTTGGCACGAAAATACCAGCAGGAGCAACAGGCTAAGGGAAAGGGACATGAGGTCATCATCGTCTCGGAACCCGACAATGGTCTCTATGATGCCATGAACAAGGGCCTGAAGCGCACTACCGGTGATTATGTGCTGTTTCTCAATGCCGGCGACAGGTTGGCCTCTCCCGACACCTTGCAGCAGGTGGTGGACGTTGCGGCCATGTGTGCCGACGGGAAATTGCCCGCGGTGATTTATGGTGATACGGACATCATCGACAAGGATGGCCGTTTTTTGGGACATCGGCATCTCTCTGTACCCAATAAACTTACCTGGAGGTCATTCCGCCGGGGAATGTTGGTATGCCACCAGGCATTCTATGTCTGGGGGGATATCGCAAGGAAAGTGCCTTATGACACTACGTACCGCTATTCTTCGGATGTCGACTGGTGCATCCGTGTGATGAAACAGGCTCACCATCTTGGCCTGCCCTTGAGTCGCGTGAGTGGGGTAGTGGCTCTCTATCTGAAAGAGGGCGAGACTACGCGCCACCATCAGGACTCCCTCCGGGAACGGTTTGCCGTCATGCGCAAACATTATGGACTGCTGTCCACAGCCACCATGCACGCATGGTTTGTTGTGAGAGCGTTTTTTAGAAAATTGAAAACCAAATAACATGAGAATTATGAGACATTTTTGGATGGGTATTGCTGTCGTCTTGGTGGTAATGTGCTGCCCCAATGTGATGATGGCACAACAGCCTGTGAAAAGCGTGAAGCGTGTAACTGCCGTTCCCCAAAGAACTCCGGTGGGTACCAGCCAGAGTCAGAACCAGAAAGTGAAAGCCCAGGAGAATGCAAAAGTGGTCAAACCGGAACTGCGCGAAGAAAAGGTGGCGGGTAAGGCTACTTTGGAGAGAAAGAAGATTTCCGCTTTCGAGGAAGCTGAGAAATACGGGGGCAAAAAGAGTTCCGTTGTTGTCAAGAAAGCTGACACCCCCAAACGCGCCACTAAAGTAGCCTCGAAGAAACGGGCTAAACGGGTGAATAGAACAAAGGTAAGAAAGTAAGCCGCTGTCATCTATGGCTGCGGCATGGTTGCAATATGTGTTACTACCGGCATGCCTATGGATGGTGCCTGCCGGAATGATGGATATGTCTATGCCTATCGTTAAAGTGAGACCGGCAACACAGGCCGGAAGGTTTTATGAGAGTGACCCAATGGTGTTGGGGCACGAGGTGGATAGTCTGCTCTCTAAACACGACGGGGCATTGTCGGAAAATCCCGCCGTGGCACTGATTGTTCCTCATGCCGGGTATTATTTCTCAGGCAACGTGGCCGCTGCAGCCTATGCGGTGCTGAATCCCGAGCATCCCTACAAGCGTATTTTCATGCTCGGTCCAAGTCATTATGAGTGGCTCAATGGTGCTTCGGTCAATATTGCCGATGACTATTATTCCACCCCTCTGGGAAAGGTTCCTGTCGACCGTGCCATGGGACAGCGCTTGATGGCTGCCGACAGCGTGTTCCAATACCAGGAGCGTGCGCACGACAGAGAGCACTGCATAGAGGTGCAGTTGCCGTTCCTCCAGAGACGGATGCGTCACATGCCGCCCATCGTGCCGGTGGTCATCAGTACTAACCGCTATGACGACCTGTCGCGGATGGCCCGTGTGCTGCGTGAATACCTCACTCCCGACAATCTCTTCATTATCAGCAGCGATTTTTCGCATTATCCCTCATATATGGATGCCTACGAGGTGGATTCCCGTTCAAGAGCGGCCATCCTCTCGGGTGATGTGGAGCGGTTTATCGATGTCCTTCAGACAAACGCAGGCAGCGGCATACCACGTCTGGAGACATCCGCATGCGGTGAATATGCCATCATCACCTTGATGATGATGATGGACCGCGACTGTGATATCCGCCACCTGCTGTATCAGAACTCTGGCGACATCGATGTTGACGGACGTGACCGTGTTGTCGGCTACCATGCCTTTGTCGTCACCAAGGCCAAGGAAAGCGTGAAGAAGTCGTTTACTTTGTCGGATTCCGACAAGAAATGTCTGAAAGACATCGCCAGAGAAAGCATCTGGGCCGCTCTCAACGGTAAACATTACACGGTGGGTAAGGTGCCTCCTGTGTTGAGAACGGGTTGCGGTGTCTTTGTCACCTTGAAGAAGAACGGACAGTTGCGCGGGTGTATGGGGCATATAGGAGAGGACGAGCCTTTGGCCGACCTCGTGAGCGAGATAGCCTGTTCCGCGGCCTTTGAAGACCCCCGTTTCCAACCTTTGAGACGTGAGGAATGGCCGCAGGTGGAGTTGGAATTATCGGTGTTGACACCTAAACAGCGTATTCATTCCATAGAGGAATTTCAACTGCACCGTCATGGGTTGCTGATTAGAAAAGGTTACCACAGCGGTACGTTCCTTCCTCAGGTGGCCGATGAGGTGAACTGGACCCGGGAAGAGTTCTTTGGACATTGTTCGCAAGATAAGGCCGGACTGGGATGGAACGGTTGGCGCGATGCCGAACTATATACTTATGAAGCCATTGTCTTCTGATGTGGAAAAAGTCTTCGGGCTGTTTCCGACAGTGTTGTCGACATACTTTGAACTATGCAGATTTTACTCGCTTGTGCGAAACTCATGCATGAGGTGGATGGGGTGAAAACACCTCCCGTCTCTCAACCGGTATTTTTGAGGGAAGCAGAGCATTTCGCCCTGCTGATGAGTCAGCGTACCGTAGAGGAACTGATGGACATGTTTCATTGCAGCCGTCAGTTGGCTATTGAGAATAAGTTGAGATACGAACGGTTCTTTGTCGACAAGGAGAGCCGTCCGGCTATATTGACCTATTTCGGACAGGCCTATAAGTGTCTTCAGGCACAGAGCTTCGACGATGAAGACTTCCTCTTCGCTCAGCAGCACCTTTGGATAACCTCGTTCCTTTATGGACTTTTACGTCCGCTTGACATGATTCATCCCTACCGCATGGAAGGCAAGGTGGAGTTGGACGGTAAGACGATGTTCCATCATTGGAAACCGTTGTTGACCAACCTGCTGATAGAATCCGTAAAGGCAGACGACGGTATCCTTGTTCATCTGGCAACGGAGGAGATGCAACATCTCTTTGACTGGAAAAGGGTGGCTAAAGAAGTGACCCTTGTCCAACCACAGTTTTTAGTGGCGAAAAACGGCAAATTGAAGTCTGTCACGGTATACGCCAAAAGTTGCCGTGGCGCCATGACCCGTTACCTTATCAAAAACCGGCTTCACGCCCCTGAGGCATTACAGGGATTCGAGTATGAAGGGTTTGAGTTCAAGCCCGACTATGGTGACACCCTCCATCCCTATTTCATCATCGACTAATTCTGTCATTGATACAATAAAAACGGGTGGTTCGTCCTCTTTTAGTATGATATCTCAACAACGGTAGGGATTATAAGCGTAAAGGCACTTTCAACTTCGTGCCGAGTGGTAAAAGAAAATACTGGAGGTTGCGGGAGATGGAACGTGCCAACGATGAATATGTGGATTATGTTGATATTTTCTTCTGAGACAGCCCCAAGCTTGCACCACTGCATTTCCATATGATTTTATATGAACATGGTATAGTGAATCAAAAACTCCGTCCCCATGATTCAATGCTGTGAATTTTGCTACTTTAGTT
>CACXDY010000248.1 GCA_902766505.1 uncultured Prevotellaceae bacterium | reverse complement strand
GCCGTCAGCATCGAGCTGTCTCTCTATTGGCAGAGAATTGAAGTTCTGGGCCTCATAGTTGGCAATCTGCTGTCCATCCATGGAGAGAGACTGCTTGAAGTATCCAAATCTGTAGAGGAATCCCACGGCGCACATGTCGACATTGCTGTCGGAAGCTTCTTTCAGATAGTCACCAGCCAGCATTCCCAAGCCGCCAGAATAGATTTTCAGGACTTGATTGAGACCGTATTCCATGCTGAAATAAGCTACGGAAGGTCTCTTAGAATCAGGCTTCACATCCATATATTTGCGGAACTTGGTATAGACATCCTTCACGGATTTCATGATAGTCTTGTCCTTTTCCAACTCCTGCTTTCTCTCATAGCTCAGTCGCTCCAACAGTTGCACGGGATTATGTCCCACCTCCTCATAGAGATCCTCATCAAGGCTTCTCCAGAGGTCACGAGCCTCATAATTCCATGCCCACCACATGTTGTGAGCAAGTTCGTCCAAACATTTCAATTGCTCCGGAAGACGTGACTTGACGGTCACTTCTTTCCATTGGGGAGCATTAGCATAGTCAGCTTTAATTTTCATTTTGAAGTATATAACGTTACATTGTACTTATAGTTCACTTTTGGTTTCTTTCTCTGGCTTTTCTGAGCGCGAAGTCGTAAGCCTGATAATAGTATTCGATGAAATGACTCCAGAGAGCCTTTTTCGACAATTTGTCGGCATTAGCCCTTGCTTTGGCCACCTCAGTCTTATCGAAAGAAGAGAATAGAGAAACAGTATCCTTGATGGTGTCAGCCACCTCAGAATAATTGTAATCGGTGCGGTGAATCACTTTTACCCCATCGATGATTTCGCTCTCCCCTCCTTTGACAGTGTTGGCCCATTGTCCAAATCCTGCCAGGTCGGTTGTGATGCAGGGAACCTTGAAAGCGACCGCCTCAAGCGGGGTATATCCCCATGGCTCGTAGTAGGAAGGATAGATGCAAAGGTCGTTACCCAAGACGATATCGTAATACGACATATTAAGGACACCATCCTCGCCTGTCAGATAACAAGGCATGAAGATGAGTTTCACCCGGTCTTCTTTCCTATTCCACATATCCAGGAATTTGAGCATTCCCAGCACGTTGTCATGACTCATGTTGTGCAGCCAATGGGTCACCAGGGGAACTTCCAGGGGAGTGTCGAAAGACTTTCCACTCTTCAGCCGTTCTACGAGGTCTTTCCTTGGCTCTCCCACCCAACCAGGCACCTCGATGAATGCAAGCACCTCCTTTTTCAGGTTCTTGTCTCTCAGCAAGCGGTTCATGGCCTCGATAAAGACATCGACGCCCTTATTGCGGAACTCATATCTGCCACTGGTGGAAACAATCAGCACATCGTCATCCAGAGACGTGCCCATAAGAGCATTGGCCACCTCAATCAGTCTTTTTCTGGCCTCTTTTCTTTTTTTGGTGAAGACAGCACCTTTGGGAACAAAATTATTCTCAAATCCATTGGGCAGCACTACATCGACCGGCTTGTCGAGGAGTTCGACACACTCTTTAGCCGTGATGTCACTCACTGTAGTGAAACAATCAGCGAACTTAGCCGTTTGTTTCTCAATGGAGTGCTTGCTTTGCATATTGAGTTCACCTGCCATCTGATCGCCATTGTAGGCAAAGAGGTAGTCGTAAAGGGGTTTGTTGTTGCCGGCGATGCTTCTGCCGATACTTGTGGCATGAGTAGTGAAAATGGTGGCGATTTGAGGAACCTGATGTCTCAGATAGAGGAGTCCGAGTCCTGTCATCCATTCATTGGCATGATAAATCACCTTCGTCTCATCATTCAAATAGAAATGATAGAAACTCTCCACGACCAATGCTGCGGCATAGGAGAACATGGAAGCCTCGTCGTAATCACCATAAGCGTGAAGGCTATCCACCTGATAATACTCCCACAACAAGGCGTAGATGTCGTTTTTCTGTGAGAAATACTGCTCAAAATCCACCAAGATGGCAATAGGTTTTCCGGGAATATCCCAGCGCCCAATCTTCATGGAAATCTCCTCTTTTTCCTTGGCATACTCTTTCCATTCGGCAAAAATGGAATCATCCTCGATGAAAAAAGGAGAATTCGTTTCTTTCCAACAATTAGGTCCAATAAAGATGATGTGGTCGTTGAATTTTTCCTGCAAGGTCTTAGCCCTTGTAGACAAAACAGTATAAATACCACCTACCTTATTGCAGACTTCCCAACTCGACTCAAAAATAAATTGGGGAGTCAATAAACCATTTACCATTTGAAAAAAACTAAAAAATTATTTGCAAAGATACTAAAAAAAAATAAAAATGCGGATGAAGATTTAAGTTTTTTGCAGAGTATAACCTTATATAATCGAAATGTTTTACCTTTGTCATGATATAAATCAAGTATATGTCTCAAAATGGCAATTTGAATTTAAAATGAAAAAGTATTTAATCATCCTCATCACGATATTCGTACCTTTGCTGATACACGCTCAATCATTCAAAGGCTATTATTACAATGACGAATACCAGTTATACCTCATCATCAACGCCGATTCGTGCAATATAGAGGTGCCAGACCAGGAAATCTATGGTCAGTTGGCCGGCTATTTCGGTTCAAAGCGTGACAGCCGCCTATGGCTCATCACAGAATGTAAGTGTATCAATGACAAGAAAGTCGAAATCACGGTCATCAACGACTATGGCAGTGAGGATTTTACTGCCATCCTCACAGAGGAGAAAGAAGGGTACATCAAGTTCAAGCATAAGGAAGGCAGCACATTCAAAATCGTTGTCAACAGCAAATATGTGAAGATACCCAAGGAGTTGGTTCTCCATCATTGAAAGAACCGTGGCCTCAATGGCTATCGTCATATATAATAATGTCAACCATAGATTCCGCTATGGTTGACATTATTATATTTAGTCCTATCAAACAAGACATAATAACAATGCCCCCCGTCCCCATCTGGGGGCGGAGGGCATATCGTTGTAAAGGAGGCGGCGACCTACTCTCCCGCATTGCATTGCAGTACCATCGGCGCGGGCGGGCTTAACTTCTCTGTTCGGGATG
>CACXDY010000247.1 GCA_902766505.1 uncultured Prevotellaceae bacterium | reverse complement strand
ATGAAAAAATTCCCTAAAAACAAGAAAGACTGGGCTGTAAGGAAAAGGGCGTTCCGTATCTGGCAGACAACTCCTTATCAGGTGGCTCCTTTGTCTGAAGAACAGCACACTTGCCAATCGTGCGGAACGGTATTTCAGGGCAATTTCTGTCCGCGATGTGGACAGTCGGCGCGCGTGAGCCGTTTCTCATTCAAAACCGCCTTTTTCCTGTTTCTCGATATTTGGGGAATGGGCAATCGTGGTATGTTCAGAAGTATTCGCGACTTGATGTTGCGGCCGGGATACATGATTCGTGATTATGTCCGTGGATGTCAGTCTGCTTATTTTCCTCCTTTCAAGATGTTTTTTATCCTGGCCACTTTCTCTCTGTTGGTTTCTCATGGCTTCAGCCTGAGTGTTGACCAGGAGAAACACGATAATGCGGAGATAGAGCCGGGGAAAGAAATCGTCATCAACGGGAAAAAGATAGACAACAAGGTGGCCAGATTTGTGACGCAGGTGCCTCGATACATGGTTGCGATGGAGAAGAAGAATCCGTCTCTCTTTTCATTTGCCATGCTGATTCTAATTTCATCCCCGCTTTATCTGTTCTTCCGGAAAAGTCCGAATGTTCCCGACTTGCGGTTCTCCGAACATATCGTGGCATTGGTTTACACGTCCAATATGTACACCTTATATCGTATGTTGGCCGATTTGATGCCTTTGGGATTGCTGTCCTCTCTGCTGAAAATAGTGGCTATCATTATGATCTTTGTGTCGTTGAAGCAATTTACAGGTTTTTCCAAACGTCGTCTGTTAGGTTATATGGCGCTCACATTCCTGTTCTTCTTTTTGACATTGGTGATCATTGTCTCTCTCATACTCGCCATTCTGTACAAATTCTCTTGAACAGAATAAAGGCGAGGCTTGTCCGGACCTACAGTGATACTTTTCTTGACCAGAAGTTAGAAGAGGGATTTAACGGTAGAGAATAGATAGCCGCCAAAAGAGATGAGCAACCATATCATAAGGGCGATGAGCAATAGTAGAACGACCGTGACGATGGCAGACTGAAGGGCACGTTGGTTGACCTGCTTGATGATTGTCTCGTCACCGTCGACAAACCCTTGAATCATAGCTAAATTCTTGGTGTTGGAACGGTGGAAAATATCGATGATATCTCCCACAAAGAAGGGTATCATGCCTAATAATACATCGCGCAAGGCATTATTGACGACGGCCAATGTCAATGGAATGCTCTTGATGACACCGAGGGAAAAATAGACAAAAGGAACGGCGCTGAGGACAGCAATGGTGTCACCCCAGCCTGGAACGATGCCTATGATGGCATCGAGATAATAGCGGTCCATATAGCGGCTCAGGAAACACATGGTCTGATAACTCTTGTTGGACATCAGACGTTGGCGTTGAAGCAACCGCTTTATCTCCTTGTCAGAAGCCATAAATCTCCTTGAGTTTGGTAAACAGACGTTCACCACGCAACTCACTGGCTACAATTCGTCCTTCACCGTCAAGAAGAATGTTGGAGGGAATGCCCATCACGCCATAAACCTCGGCGGCGGCACTTTCCCAACCCTTCAGGTCGGATATCTGCGGCCAGTCCATACCCATATTCTTGACAGCAGCTTTCCAGGCAGGCGCTTGGTTGTCGAACGAAACGCCAACAATCTCATAACCTTTGGAGTGATATTTCAAGTAGCTCTCCACCACATTGGGCATCTCCTTGCGGCAGGGAGCACACCAGCTGGCCCAAAAATCCACCAGCACGTAGTTGCCTTTACCGCACCATTCGCTGAGCTTGCGCTCCCGTCCGTCCATGTCGCGCATCACAAGGTCTGTGAACAGAAGACCGGGTTGCTTCTTCTTCATACCCTCGGCAAAACGGATGGCAGTGGCCATGCGGGGATGACTCATATAGGGCGCATCGGGTTTCAGCCATGGCTCTATCTGGGCATAGGTGAGTTGCATCACCATGTCGGGCAGGTAGATGGCTGGTATCATCGTGTGGGCATATTGCTTCAAAATGCCTTCGCGCTCATTGTTGTAACGGGACATCAGCTCTTCCATGTCGCCTGGCGACGATACACCCTCTCTCATTTTTCGGATACTTGCCGTGTATACGGTGGCCAGGGAGTCGAGAGAATAGTCACAGCGCCCGGCCAGCATGTTGAGTTCCGAACCTTTGGTGGTATGGGTGTTGAAGTCTATCTCTACAGAGTTTCCATCGGCAAAGAAGGGAATATATGAGCGCAGACTGCCGATACCCAGCAGCTCCTGCTTCTCTACGGGGATAGTTGTGGAGAACCGACCTTCTCTCACGGGTATTTTGGCTCTGAGCATTCCTTGGGAGAGGTCGAAGACAAGAACACTGTCTGTGCCCGAGACCGCTCCGGTGATTTGTATCTTGTCTTGTGCCCCCACAGTCATGGCGAATAGGAGAGCAACAAGCATGAAAGTCATTTTTCTCATCGTGTAGAATTATTTTGCGATTTTTCGGGGCTTTACCCCCTGTTTCTTGCGCAAAAATACGATTTTTTTGTTCAATCATATGTTTTTCAAATAAAAAATCGTACTTTTGCAGCCGATTTTTTAATCAGAGTGCTTGGTAACCTCTTAAAAAACAAGAAAATGAACAAAAATAAGACAAGTGTGAGTATGCTGTTTATGCTTTTCAGCATGCTTTTTACGGTTTGCCTCATAGCGGCCAACCTTTTGGGAACAAAGCAAATAGCAGTAGGTCCATTCAATCTGACTGGTGGCCTTCTGGTTTTCCCGGTTTCGTATATCATCAATGACTGTGTGAGTGAGGTGTGGGGCTTCCGCCGTGCACGACTGCTTATCTGGACAGGTTTCTTGATGAATTTCTTCTTTGTGTCGGTGTGTGCTCTTTGCGATGCCATTCCGGGGGCACCTTATTGGAACAACCAAGAGGGCTTCCATGCCATCTTCGGCTTGGCTCCACGCATCGCATTCGCCTCTTTCATGGCTTTCCTCGTGGGCAGTTTCATCAATGCCTATGTGATGAGCCGAATGAAAGTTCACTCTGAGGGAAAGAATTTCTCCCTTCGCGCTATCGCCAGTACCCTGTTTGGCGAAAGCGCCGATTCTATCATCTTTTTCCCCCTTGCCTTTTATGGTGTCATACCCAATGAAGAGCTACCCTATCTGATGCTGTGGCAGGTGCTGTTTAAGACGGCTTACGAGCTGTTGGTGCTGCCCTTGACCATCCGTGTGGTGGACTTTGTCAAGCGCCATGAGGGAGAGGATGTTTACGACAGGAATATCAGTTATAGCGTGTTCTAAATCCACTTAAGATGAAGAGAGACCAAGAGGGACTGCGTGCCCTTGGCAATGAAATGCCGTATGCGCAGGATTATGCACCACAAGTGCTTGAGAGTTTTGTCAACAATCATCAGGAGAATGATTATTGGGTGGAGTTCCACTGTCCGGAGTTCACAACATTGTGCCCCATTACCGGACAGCCCGACTTTGCCGAACTTATCATCAGCTATATTCCTGATGAGAGAATGGTGGAGAGCAAGAGCCTCAAACTATATCTCTTCAGCTTCCGCAATCATGGCGACTTTCATGAGGATTGTGTCAATGTCGTCATGAAAGACTTGATAGCACTGATGAACCCGAAGTATATCGAGGTGACGGGATTGTTTACACCACGCGGGGGCATCAGCATACATCCTTATGCCAACTATGGCAGGCCAGGCACCAAATATGAGCGCATGGCCGAGCAAAGGCTGATGTCAAGGTAAACTTATTGCTTCTCCGATAGACTGTCTCGTTTCGGAAGGAATTTCTGGATATGGTCTTTGAATCGGAGCTTTAGGGAATCACGGCGGAGTTCTACGAATTCCGCTGTGTCGTTTTCTAATTTTATGGAGTCGTTGCCACCTATCCTCATTCCACCACGGGTGAAGATGATACGCCCGTTGTAGATATGCCATTCGTTATAACGCTTCATGCGGGGATAATCCACGGGGGAGTCATCCAACGAGGTCTTGCGCCCAGGACCGCCAGAGGAGGACACCGTGAAGTCGCGCTTGAGAGTGTACACATATTCCTTCGGTATCATCAAAGTCTGAATCATTGAGTCAAAACGCAGCTTGGCTTCTGCCGGTATGGGAATGGGATTACCATTGCTGTCGGTGCGCTCACGGAAACGGGGGATAGGCAACTGCTCATAATACCAGGTTCCCTGAATCTTTTCCAAATCGATGAGCATAGTCACGAGATAGGGGTCGTCGGGACTCACCATCAGTGCCATCTTGTCTCCGATGCGGGGACGGCCAAACACCTTGTTTTGGCGCATGGCCTGAAGAATGTTGTAGTTGATAGGGTCACCACCCGAATCAGGGAGCAACACCAGTATGGAGTCATTGCAGCCATCGCAGGCCAAACCATATATCATGGAGTCGTTGATAGCCTCGTAGCCTGTTGTGGTCAGTTCTTCCTCTTCTTGAACGGTCGAAGCGCCGTCCTGCTTGCCGCAGCAGATGAAAGTGGCTAATAGGGGAATTATAAGTAGTAAACTCTTACGCGTCATGGGTAATAGGGTTTTGTTTTGCAAAAATACGCCATTTCCTCCATATCTCAAAACTTTGACTCTCATTTTGACATTTTCAGGAGCAAATACCCTGTCTGTGGAGGTGAGCTAACGTGTTAATTCTGCATCCCTAACCAAGTGAAGAGTTTTTTTGCAAAAAAAATGCGATATAGTTTGCCGTTGGCGTTTTTTTATCTATCTTTGCGGTTACCAACCGAGGTTGTTGGTAGGGGCAAATTTCTTTTGCTGCCTGAAACATATTCTAATGCCTTAGTATTAACTTAAACTGATAACAATGAAAAAGAAGATCCAATTCAGTCTCGTTTATAGGGACATGTGGCAATCCTCAGGTAAGTTCCAGCCAAGAAAAGACCAGTTGGAGCGTATAGCACCTGCTATCATCGACATGGGTTGCTTCGCACGTGTGGAGACCAATGGTGGCGCCTTCGAGCAAGTCAACCTGCTTGCCGGCGAGAATCCAAATGCTGCTGTACGTGCTTTCTGCAAGCCCTTCAATGAAGTGGGTATCAAAACACACATGCTCGACCGTGGCTTAAACGCTTTGAGAATGTATCCTGTCCCCGACGATGTCAGACAACTGCAATACAAGGTTAAGCATGCCCAGGGCGTGGACATTCCCCGTATTTTCTGTGGACTCAACGACACCCGAAATATTATCCCAAGTATCAAATGGGCGCTTGAGGCTGGCATGACCCCGCAGGCTACCTTATGTATCACAACATCCCCGGTCCATACGGTAGAGTATTACAGCCGCATAGCTGATGAGCTGATTGAGGCTGGCGCTCCTGAAATCTGTCTGAAGGATATGGCTGGTATTGGACAGCCCGCCATGTTGGGAAAACTCACCAAGGCTATCAAAGACAAGCATCCTGATGTGATTATCCAGTATCACGGACACTCAGGACCGGGTCTTTCCATGGCTTCTATCCTCGAGGTTTGTAACAATGGCGCCGACATCATCGATACCGCCATCGAACCGCTGTCTTGGGGTAAGGTGCACCCGGATATCATCTCGGTGCAGAGCATGCTCAAGAACGAAGGATTCGAGGTGGCCGACATCAATATGAATGCCTATATGCGGGCTCGCTCCCTCACACAGGAGTTCATCGACGACTGGCCCGGCTATTTCATCAATCCTGCCAATAAGCACATGTCTTCTCTGCTCTTAGGT
>CACXDY010000246.1 GCA_902766505.1 uncultured Prevotellaceae bacterium | reverse complement strand
GTCTATTAATGCAGACGATGGATGCCATTATTATGCCATAACAGCAATAGACCGATATGGGAATGAGAGTCTTCCTCTGCAAAGCGACCAACCTGTCAAGAAAAATATTGAGTGGTTGCCTAATGACGGAAGATATCTGACTTTGCCTCCTAAAGATCCAGCTTTTGACGATTATTACATTAAAATTACCAACCTTGCAGGAGGCACCATGACCATTCGTCCATATACGGATACCAAGATAACTATCAGGACACTTCCCAATGGCGTATATGCTCTTCAAGCCATGGACAAACACAAACGGTCACGCCGTATAGGTCAATTCATTGTCAAAAGAGAATAAGTAATAGCTATAAAAAAAGAGGGTGCTTTCGCATCCTCTTTTTTTAACATATAACGTAAGATTAATCTTCCTCGGCAAGTTCTTCTTCATGCTGCTTGATAAGTGCCTGCTGGATGTCATTGGGCACTAACTCATAGCTGGAGAAAGAAGTTGTGAAAGAGGCACGGCCACCAGTCAGTGAACTGAGAGAGATACTGTAGTTGGCAAGTTCCTTCAGAGGAATCTTGGCATTCAGTTTCTGATATCCAGCCTCACTATCCATACCCATGATGATGGCACGGCGTCCCTGAAGGTCACCCATCACATCTCCCATGTAGTCAGCGGGAACAAGCACCTCAAGATCATAAATAGGCTCCAAAATCTTTGGACCTGCGTCCTTAAATGCCTTGGAGAATGCATTGCGTGCTGCAAGCATAAATGAAAGCTCGTTGGAATCTACCGGGTGCATCTTACCATCATAAACGATAACGCGGACGTCACGTGCATAACTACCCGTAAGAGGACCTTGCTCCATACGTTCCATCACACCCTTAAGAATAGCTGGCATAAAACGTGTATCAATAGCACCACCAACCACTGAGTTGAGGAATACCAATTTTCCACCCCACTCCAGATCTATTTCCTCACGGCTCTTGATGTTCATCTTAAACTCTTGACCGCCAAACTTATAAACTGTAGGATCGGGCATGCCATCTGTGTAAGGCTCAACAATCAGGTGAACCTCTCCAAACTGACCGGCACCACCAGACTGCTTCTTGTGACGATAGTCAGCACGGGCCACCTTGGTAATCGTCTCTCTATAAGGAATCTTTGGCTCCTCATAGTTAACGGCAATCTTCTCATTGTTCTCCAAACGCCATTTCAAGGTGCGGAGGTGGAATTCTCCTTGACCATGAATGATAGTCTGCTTCAATTCTTTACTCTGCTCAACAACCCATGTGGGATCCTCTTGACGCATCTTGAGAACGGCAGCCATCAACTTCTCTGTATCACTTTCATTGACAGCCTTGATGGCGCGTGAATACTTGGAATTGGGATATTTGATATAATCGAATCGGCTGTCAACATCCTTGGCATTAAGGGTATTACCGGTTTTCACATCCTTCAGCTTCACTGTACAACCTATATCACCAGCTTTCAGCTCATCCACGGGGAAACGGTTGGAACCAGCACAGGTGAAAATCTGGCCCATACGCTCCTTTGAACCACGGTCAGCATTTGTCAAATCATCACCTTGATGCACGGTACCGCTCATTACCTTGAAATAGCTAACCTCACCGATATGTGGCTCCATACCTGTCTTGAAGAAGAACAAGCTCTCTGGGCCATTACTATCGACAGCTATCTCGTCGCCATTAACATCAGCAATTTTGGGCATCTCGTTAACAAAAGGAACGACATTACCAAGGAATTCCATAAGACGACGTACACCCATGTCCTTGCTTGCGCAAACACAGAACACTGGGAATATTGAACGTGAAATCAGGCCTTTGCGAATGCCCTCACGAATTTCGTCCTCTGAAAGGGTTTCCTCTTCGAAGAATTTCTCCATCAGAGCCTCATCATTCTCTGCAGCTGCCTCAATAAGAGCAGCATGGAGTTCTTCTGCTTTGTCCATTTCCTCAGCTGGAATATCCTCTATGATGGGGGCGCCTCCTTCGGGCTTCCAGGAATATTTTTTCATCAGCAACACATCGATGACGGAATTGAAGCCAGCACCTGTAGCAATTGGGTATTGAACCTCAACACACTTGCTGCCAAAAGTATCACGCATGTTGTTCATCACAGACTCAAAATCGCAATTGTCGCGGTCGAGCTGATTGATAAGGAAAATAACGGGCTTGTTAACCTTCTCTGTTACACGGAATGAATTCATAGTGCCAACCTCTGGACCATAAAGTCCATTTACCACTAAGACAGCTTGGTCTGTCACATTAAGTGCTGTTATGGCACCACCCACGAAGTCATCCGAACCTGGACAATCAATGACGTTGAGCTTTTTGTTGTTCCACTCCACATGGAAAACAGTTGGGAATACAGAATAACCATACTCTTGCTCCACTGGGAAGTAGTCGCTTACTGTGTTTTTGCTTTCCACCGTACCACGGCGTTTGATTATGCCTGCTTCATAAAGCATAGCCTCGGCAAGGGTAGTCTTGCCGCTACCCGCACTGCCAATGAGTGCGATGTTTTTAATTTCATTTGTCTGATAGACTTTCATAAAATAAATATAGATTTAACGTGAAAATTGGCTGTAGTTAGATTTTGCCGACTAAAGTACTCATTTTTCGACAAACAGCCAAAACATTTGAATTAAAATCGCATTTCTTTAAAAACATTTAGGATTTTTCTTGAAGCATTTATCTGCCTTATGATTACATCTTTCGATTTTTTTTCGTATTTTTGCAAACAATGGCAGGTTTATATCTTCATATTCCTTTTTGCAAGAAACGGTGTGTCTACTGCGGTTTCTTCTCCACCACCCATCTGCAATTAAGGCAGCCATACGTGGATGCTCTATGCATGGAAATGTCGATGAGGAAAGAAGAAACGGAATCTGTTGAGACTATTTATTTAGGTGGTGGAACACCATCTATGTTGTCTGGCGCAATGCTTCATCAGATTTTTCAAGCTATTGACAATTCTTTTCATGTAATTCCACATGCAGAAATTACCATCGAATGTAATCCTGATGATGTGAATGATAGTTTTGTCTCTTTATTATCAGATTTGCCAATCAATCGGGTGAGTATAGGTGTTCAGTCATTTTCGGATAAACACCTCCTATTTTTAGGGAGAAGACATACTGCCGCACAGTCCATTGAATCTCTACGTCGACTACGTAATGCTGGAATCAACAATATTAGCATTGATTTGATGTTTGGTCTTCCTGGTCAAACACTGCAAGAATGGCAATATGACATCAACATGGCTATCGATTTGGGAGTTGAGCATATTTCTGCCTACAGCCTGATGATAGAAGAAGGTACTCCACTCTACCACTTAAAATCAAAAGGAGAAATAAAAGAAACGGATGACGAGACATATAATATAATGTATAGCATGTTGGTTGACCAAATGAGACAAGCCGGTTATGAACATTATGAAATCAGTAATTTTGCCCGAAAAGGATACCATTCATGTCATAACAGCAATTATTGGAATGGAACGCCTTACATCGGTGTAGGTGCCGGCGCACATTCCTACCATATTGTATCACGCTCATGGAATGTCGAAGACATCTGGGAATATATTGACAGCATACGAAAAGGCAGAATTCCATCTAAGACCGAGGAACTCTCCCTTATGGACCGGTATAATGACATCGTAACAACAACCATGCGTACATCCACTGGTATTTTACTGACCGATATCGAGCAACAATTCGGAAAGCAATATCTCGATTATCTGCTAAGGATGTCACAACGATGGATTCACAATGATTGCCTTGCTCTGAAAAACAATAGAATTCACCTGACCTATAAAGGTGTTGTTATCAGTGACACCATCATGAGTGATTTGATTATGTTGCCATAATATGATTAACTGTCACCGAACACTTTTTCGTCAGTATTTCATTGCTTTTTCAAAGTGTTTAATGTAACTTTGCATACATGAATTCTATTGTAAATGATTTCTCAACCACTTTGTTGCATTGGTTCGACATCAATGGCCGGTCTCTTCCTTGGAGAGGCACCAAGAATCCTTATGCAATTTGGTTGTCGGAAATCATTCTCCAACAGACAAGAATTCAGCAGGGATGGAAATATTGGGAGAATTTTATGCGCCAATGGCCCACGGTAGAAGAACTTGCAGATGCAACAGAGGATGAGGTACTTCGACTCTGGCAAGGTCTTGGCTACTATTCACGTGCAAGAAACCTACATCATGCCGCCAAACAAATTGTCAGGAGGGGTGGCTTTCCAACAACCTATGAGGACTTAAGGGAGCTAAAGGGTGTTGGGGATTATACGGCAGCTGCTATAGCAAGCATTGCCTATGACCTTCCCGTTGCTGTTGTTGACGGGAATGTATACCGGGTTCTTGCAAGATATTATGGCT
>CACXDY010000245.1 GCA_902766505.1 uncultured Prevotellaceae bacterium | reverse complement strand
CGAGCGGTAACCGTCCAAACGCGCCTCTACCTGGTAGCTGCCCTCGGAAAGCGAGCCGGTCCAAGGTGCCGTCCCCTTACGCTGGCCGTTGACGAACACATGGGCTCCAGCGGTGGGGCACTCCACACGGAGGGTGGCCATTGTTGACGACAGCCTTACCTCCAAAGGCTTCATGTTGTCGGTCACGTCCACAGTGCCTTCCTGTTCGGCATAGCCCTTGGCCATCACCTTGTAGGTGTGCCTTCCCATCTTCAAATAGACACTCACGCCGCCATCCTCATCCACTTGCTGCAAATTTCCATCCACCAGCACCGTGCTGTTCTTGGGCTCCACGGTCATGGCAAGGTAGCGCATGCCGTCATCCTGCTGCACCTGTCCCGTCTGCGGGAGGGTGATGGTAAGGACGTAGGTGCGACGTGACTCGATGCCATCTATTCCGTAGTCGCGGAAGTTGATGTCGAGAGGGAGGAAACCGGGCACGTTGACCTTGAGATGCCTGCTACCCTTTGCCATGAAAACCCAATATTCGCTTGGCATGTGGAGTTTTTGTTCGAGCACCATCCCATCGAAGGTTGCTGTCTGTGCCGCAATCATCACGACAACGAGGCCTCCATAGTCGCCATTGAGGTCCTGATGGAGGTTTTCGGAAAGGTTGGCGGTTTGGTCTGCGGTGGGCTCGAAACTTTTTACCGTCATCTCCTGGGCTCGAGAGAGTGCGGGCAGGAGCAAGGCCAACAAAAGGAGTTGCAGGGCGAGCAGCCTCCTTTTCCACGGGGCTGACAGTTCGGATATGGTCGATGAGAATGGTCGTTTCATGGATGGTACTTTTCTATTTGCTTGCAAAATTAATGCATTCATCTTGGAAATGCAAGCGCACAGGGGATTTTCGTCAGAAAATACTCTTCTTATTTGGATTTCACTTTCAAAACCACTACTTTTGCACATGATAAAATCATATCGACGATGAAAACTCATTATCCTCCCCTTTTGCCATGGCTAATCATGCTGGCACTTCTCCTCCCACTTGCCAGCAATGCTCAAGAAATGAAAGTAAGGAGCATGGTGCATACCAACGACGTAACAGCCAATGACTCCAGGTATATGATACAGGACAACAATGGCGACTACGCTGGTTTGGTAAAGGTGATGTTGGCGGCCACAAACGCCACATTCGAGGGAAATATCTTGAAACAACAACTACATAATGCCAGTGAACACTGGGTGTTTATGATGAAAGGTAGCAGCAGGCTAAGGGTCATCGTTCCAAACCTTCATCCTTTGGAAGTTGATTTCCAAAAATACAATTGCATCATCAATTCTCGAAACACTTACGAACTCACTATCTCATTATTGAAGGAGCCAGAAACCACATCCGATGGAGATGCCCCGGAAATTACAATTTCCGAAGGAGACTACATTGATTTGGGGCTGCCTTCAGGCACATTATGGGCATCGCGCAACATAGGGGCGGATCATCCCGAAGAAGATGGAGATTACTTCGCATGGGGCGATGCGAAAGGCTACGACTATGGCCATGATTTCTCATGGAAGAATTACAAATGGCATAAGGGTGGCAACCATGTGAAAAAATATAATACAAGAAGCAATAGTAAGGGTAAGTTGGATATGAAAGAAGAGTTGGAGTTAGCCGATGATGCTGCCCAAGTCAATTGGGGGGCCGAATGGCGCATCCCTTCCTACATCCAGGTAAGAGAATTGATAGAATACTGCACTTTGACATGGGCTACCTATAAAGGGAAAAAAGGTTGCTTGGTCAGGGGGGTAAACGGCAACAGCATCTTTTTCCCCGCAGCAGGAGAATGTTGTATTCATGATCGAAAATTTTCTACTAAAAAAGATGACAATGCCAAATTGTATTATTGGTCACGCACAGTGGATGAGAAAGACCCCTCTCAAGCCAAATGTTTTGAATTCTCCTCAAAAGGGGTAGGTTACGCTCATGGGGCACGTAATCATGGCCGGAGCATCAGAGCCATTCATCTCAACAACACACAAAACAAGAAGCCATGAACAATCCACATCACTATATCCTTATGTCACTACTATTCCTTCTACTTGCACACGCTGTAAAAGCACAGGATTTAATAGTGAAAGAGATGAAACCCATCCCACAAGATTCAACGGCTTCCATCCCAGAGAACCGATACGAAGATAATAATGCTGATTTCTGTGGTTTGGTAAAAGTATTGTTGCCAGCACCAAACGCTTCTTTTGAAGGATTGATCTTAAATCAACGACAAAAAGGCGATGGCGAGTATTGGGTTTTTATGGCAAAGGACAGCAGGAGGTTGAAAGTCATCGTCCCCAACTATCTCCCTTTGGAAGTGGATTTCCGCGACTACGACAACTGTATCATACAATCACTCCAGACTTACGTTCTGACCATCACACTTCCAAACGATGGTGAAAAGAAGCCACTTGGTGAACTAACCAAGGAAAAAGACAAGCCTTTGCTGGCTGCAAACGATGACTTTATCGTATTGAAAGACGAAAGAAACATTACAAGAACCAACGATGGGCTGATTTTGTATGACAGTTGGTCTTTCTTCTTAAAATTGCACCCCGACAAATCCGCATCTGTTTGCAGTTATAAAGAAAAAAGCAAGAACAAGCGTTTCGATAAAGACACTGTTAGGATACCATCGAAAGTCAGCTATCAGGGAGAAACATATATGGTGAAGCGCATTGAGAAGAAAGCGTTTTTTGAATCGCATATAAAATATATTTCTTTGCCTTCCACGTTGATAACCATCGAGCCACAAGCATTTCAATCATGTTGGCTAAGGGAGATCGTGGTACCTGATGATGTCTCAAATATCGGCGAAAGAACTTTCTATAATTGCACTTCATTGGAAAAAGTAGTTTTGCCATCTCATCTGAACGAATTAGGAAATGAAGCTTTTAGCAATTGCAAAGAATTGGCAAGAATAAATCTGCCGCAGTCTCTCGTTCATATTGGAGATAATGTGTTTGAGAATTGTTGGAAGATTTCCAATGACGACCAAAGCCTGCCCGAAGGACTGGTAAGTATTGGCAGGGGAGCCTTCGGAAATAGTTCATTTTTCAAAGAGGTCACCATTCCATCATCGGTCGAAAGCATTGGCGAAATGCCATTCAATTCGGCGATATTGAAAAGTATTCAAGTGGAAAAGGGAAACACCCACTATTTGGTAGAAGACGGAGCCCTCTTCAACAAAGACAAGACTTTGCTTTTAGCTATTACCATTCGTGAATCGTACCAAATTCCTTCAACCGTAAAGCGAATAGGGAATGGGGCGTTTTCTGGAATGAAGCTATTGACATCCGTGGAAATACCGTCGTCGGTGACAGAAATTGGGGATTTGGCATTCAGAAACTGTTATATTCGTACAATAACCATTCCATCATCTGTCATCAATATTGGTTATGGGGCATTCGGCTACTGTAATATTCGAACAATTACCCTTCCATCGTCTGTCAAAAAGATTGGGGCCAAATGCTTTTATAGTTGTGAACTCCTTCAATCCGTCCACTTGCCATCCACTTTGGACACCATCCCCGCAGATGCTTTTTTGGGTTGTTACGACCTTTCCGACATAACCATTCCAACTTCATTAAAAGTTATTGGCGACTATGCCTTCTGTGATTGTGGCATCAAGGAGCTTGTATTTCCCATCACGGTAACAGACATAGGCAATGATGCCTTTTGCTTTTGTAAAGAACTCTCCAAATTGGTAATACCAAAAGCTGCAAATTTGGGAAAAGGGGCTTTCGACTTCACCGACAAGCTCAATAATATCTCTTTTCTTCTCCCAGATGGCAAAATAGAGAATGTGCCAAGAAAAAAATACTGGGTAAGGTAATATTATTTGAAGTAATTAGGAAATTCGTCATCTCACCATTCCTAACGGTTATTGGGATGCGGCAGGATGAGAAGTTTTATGTTATCCATTTAAAACAAGAGAGATAAAAAAAACGCAGACGCTTTGGAAAAAGGAATAAGAAGGTGGAAAAACTGATAATGTAGTGCTAAATTTTTCACTATCGTAGGCTAATTCTTCAACAAGCGAGTTGGCAAAGCCGAGCGCGTGGAAATTCTTCGACGAGCGATGTGGCAGAGCCGAGCGCGTGTTGAAAACAGTAATCGTTGAATAGATACAATCCGCCACGGGAATCATGAAAAATTCGAATTGCATAGAATGTTGTTTTTTTGTTTTTTTTGACTTGTAAGGATAACATAGGTAGGTGAAAATGTTTGGTAGGGCTTTTGCCCTTGCAGGGCGATTATTGTGCATATCTGATACCCAGGGCGTTGCCCTGGGCTAATATCTGTTGGCCCTACAGGCCGTTGGCTGCAAATG
>CACXDY010000244.1 GCA_902766505.1 uncultured Prevotellaceae bacterium | reverse complement strand
TAATTTTGCAGCCACTTTGGATGGTTCCGTAGCTCAGCTGGATAGAGCAACTGCCTTCTAAGCAGTAGGTCTTGGGTTCGAGCCCCAACGGAATCACGAAAAAAGAGAGCTTTCAAAAAAGCCCTCTTTTTTTATTTTTTATAATCTGAGTCCTCCGATTATTCCGATTACTCCGATTATTCCGATTATTCAGATTATTCCGATTATTCAGATTACTCAGATTTCTCCGATTACTCTGATTTCTCCCTCTAATGCAGCAGCACTGGGAAATCAGGGTTGGCGGGGTCATCATCTTTGGGGGGAGTGTCATCTTCTATCAATTGATAGGGGATTTCGCCGAGGATGATTTTGATGGTCTGCATCACATCCACGATATTGAGTTCCCCGTCACGGCTGACATCGCATGCCTCAAAGTGGATATTCTCACTATAGTTTCCAAGAAGGATGACATCTACCATCATCATCACATCGACCACATCCACCTCACCATTGCCGTTGGCATCTCCCAGATAATAACTCACTGTCTGCACGGCTTTTGCCCTGACAGCCACTGTCTGCGCTCCGACATACATGGAGACGGCACTCAACAGGATAACGAGGATGTATTTCAGACTGTTCATATTCGTGAGCGACGATGGGTCATTTCACCACCATCTTTACTGTTTTTCCGTTGCTGTACTTGATGATGTTGATACCCTTTTCCAGATGCTGCTTCTCTGTACCGTCCAGACCATAGATGCCGACTATCCCGGCACTCTGCTCCGTGACCGACACATAGGTGGGGTTGCCCTCATCGAAAAGGATAGGATTGGTGGACGGGGCTCCGTCGAAGACGAAATAGGCCCTGTTGCCGCCCATCTTGACCTTCCCGTTTTCCGTCACGCGGTAGAAAGCGGCCTTGCCATTATGGTTTTGCAGCACATAACCGCCCTGGGGCACATACCGCTCTACCAAACAGCCGTGCATGCTGCCATTCACCAGATAGTCGTCGGCACCTTCATGGGCCTCCTCCGACTGCCCGATAAAGACATAGTCGCCCGGATATCCCTTCACCAGATAGGGGGTATAGGCCTGGGGGTCCGTCACCCGCTCCTTTATCAAGGTTCCATCGGCCTTGCAGCCCGTCACGGTGTAGAGTTCTATTCCTTCTGGGATGGAGAACTTGAAGGGGATGCACAAGGTGGACCAACCCACTGACGAGATAGTCAGCGTATAGGACACGGGCAGCGAGGTGAACGAGTAATTCATCCATGAGTCGACCGACACCAGGCGCTGCTGGGTCCAGGGGAAGATACGCTCGAGGCTGTCCTTGCAACCCACCTGCTTATAAGGCCTTACACCCTTCACCTTTGTGTTGGCTTTCCACAAACGGTATTCCGCACGGCAATATTGTCCAGCGGCATAGGTAGCCGTGTCGCTGTAGACGGCCGCATTCTTGTATCTGGAATAGTTGTAGGTGGCCAATGTCCACTGTGAGTTGGGGATGGTTTCTATCAGGCATGGACTGTCTTTCCATTTCAGCCACTCATTCTGATAATTGGCCTCCCCAACGGAATAGTACCAGTTGGAGAACATCGAGGCGATGGTCTCAGCATTCAGCAATCCCGTGTCGCGCAAATGGGCATAGCGCTCATCGATATCATCCTTGAAATACTGATACACCCATTTCATAGGAGGATACAAGTTGTAGGTCCACGATGAGATGGGATAGATGTTGTAGTATTGCGGGGGGAAAATGATATAGTTGATGGCAAAATAGCCAAACGTCGTATCCAGGTCGTAGGGGGTGACAAACCATTTCTTGCCGTCATAGGTGAACCACTGATAGTTTTTCAGCAGTCCGTCGAAATTATTGGTCAGAATGTTGTGGATGATATAGTCGATGAGACTGGGCACGTCAAATCGCTCCGCGATGGCAGCCCGGATGGTTTCCTTGCTCTCCTTCTTGCTGATGAGTGCCTGGATTTCCTTCCCATATTTGCTCAACTGCTTCACATACCCCTTCACCTTGGCCGTATTCTGCTTGTACTCCTTCACCTCCTCGCTGTCCGAATCCACGTCGTAATAGGGCGAGGTCTCATCCATCAGTTCATCGGGATTGTCCTTGTCGTAGAGTTGGCCCGACATGGAATACATATCCTTGGGATTGCGGAACTCGAGCCGCTCCCAGACGATAGTGCCGCCAAAAAGCGTGGTGTTGTCCACCAGCGAACCGTCGATATACACATGCTCCGGCGTATGCTTCTTCATGTTCATATTCTTACGGTGCTTCTTCAACTGCCAGCAATACAAGCCATAGAATTTACCGTTGAAATAGACGGCACAGGGGAACGCATCGGGATGGCACAGCGCATCCAGGTCGGGTTTCTTGATATTGGTCGTACGTTCCCACACCCGGCCGTATTCTCCCCGGTCGCTGGTAATCTGGTCATAGATTTTGTAACCGATGATGCCGGTGCCCTTGAAATAATCCAGATAGAAAGCCTTGAAATGGAAACCATCCTGCTCCACCCAGTCACCGATTTTGATGTCGGGGGTATCGTCGCCTACCCATTCATCGTTGAAAAAACTGGTCTTGAAATTCCGCTTCACCCATCTGGCCGAACTTCTTCCCTGCACACCCATCTGGACGCGTTTCTTGAAATAGTTGCCGAAACCGTCGTAGACTTCCATCCAGATATTATGTGTGACCGACGACCTGGTGGGAACAGAAGTGACCCCTATCAGATTCACATAAACACAGATAGGCTTGGGAATGGTAATATTGGTGCTGTCGCTCCAGTCCTTGCAGTCTGCCTTTTTAATACCCAACTTTGCCAGGGTCTGTTCAAAGGTCTCCTGGGCAGAAACTGACAACGCGCCAACCATCGTCATCGAGAATATGATGACGGGTATCAAAAGGTATTGTCGGATTTCGGAAAAGGAAGTCTTCATTGCTTTTTTCTATACAGCCTTCAAAATTACACTAAAAACTTGAATTGGACAAAAAAACAATGAAGGTTTTAACTATATGTGAACTATTTAGCCACTGACAGGTCACCGCTGTTTACGCATATCGAAACGGCAAGTTTCCAACATGTCGTCGCTATGGTAAGTTCCGGAAAACGCTTCTCCGGTCAGATGGTACTCCTTGATGTTGTATCCGCGTCCCTCTGCGTTGACAAAACGGATGTGGCCTTTCTCATTGAGACTCCATTCGAAACTCATGCGCCACACACGGGTGCCGTTCTGGTAGAGTGTCTCAAGACCCTTGCCTTGATAGGACGTGCCCACCGGCGGCTCAAACTCATAGTTTGCCTCATAGGTCCCGGCGACAATCTCTCCGTAATCATTAAACCACTGCGTGCTGAGCGAACCTTCCCACACGCCGGACAACCGCTTCACGATGCCGTCGAGTTCCTTGTTGGTCACGGGCACCGAATCTGGTTTGATGACGATGGGCTCCTGGGGCGTCTCCTTCCCGGAAGGGTCGGAAAAACCGTCCTCACCCCGCTCACAACCTGGTGTTGCAAGCGCGATGAGGACGGCCATCAGACTGACAGCCAAGTATCTTAATCTACAGGCTATCATCATTTATCGGCTTTTGCCTATTCTTTGTCGCGGAAGATACGCTTGGGCTTGTCTGTACCTTCGGCTGCCCTGGCCTTTGCCTTGCCTAAGTCCATGCCACCTTCGTTCGACCAGTAGTAATAGTCTCTACCCCAGTAGTAACTGTTCCAGTCGGGCGATGCCACATAGCGCAGGCTGAAGCGCTGGCGGGTGCCGTTATACAAATCGATATAACCGGTGAAGCGGTCTGCATCGAGACGGTAGTCATAGATGTCCACCCATTCGTCATCCTCGACAAAGTAGACACTGATGGTACGTCCTCTCACCTCCCAGTTGATGTGGCTGGCGATGTAGTTGTACCGGCCTCCCCAGTAATAGTCGTCGTAATAGTCAATCCAGTAACCTGTTCCCTGTGAATAGCGGTAGGGGTCTCTGGAGAAACAAATTTCTGTATAGGAAGCATCGTAATACCGGCCATCATAGTCATTATAGTAACTGGTATACATATTGCCTTCCCAAGTCCCTTCAAGTGTCCTTGCAATTTCGTCGTCATCATCATAGTAGCAGCATCCCACCACTGTGAATGACATCATGGCCATCAAAGCCATTGCGAGAGTTTTTGTAAAGATTTTCATGTCTGTAGAACTTTAATGGTTTATTACTGTCGCAAAGGTAAGAGTTTTTTATTTTCCATGCAAGAGGGTTTGAGACAAAATGCATAGGGGAAATCCTATTTCGCATAGGGAATTCCCGTTTCCCCCTGTTTGATGCTGTGGATATCGTCGTTGAGTATCTTGGAGAATTTCTCGGCACCGACGACGGAGAGATGGTCGGAGTCGAAGAAATCATCTCCGGCAAAACGCTTGTCCTGCATATAGTCGAGGTGGACAAACTCGTTGGTCTTGCGCAGACTGTCGACAAGGACGTACATCTCCTTCAACTGCCGCTGGTCCACCAGTGCGTTGTATTCCGGTGTGCAGGGAGTGGTCACGAGAAACAGCCTGATGTTCTTCTCGTTGCAGAAGTCGGCAATACCCTTGACGGCGGGGAAATTGATTCGGGCATTCTCCACCGCCTCGTCCCAGGTATAGGTATGGCGGTTCACGGCCTCCACTGCCCCACTGCCGTCGTTCCAGGCCTTCATGTCTTTCCTCGACAACTTATAGGTGGTGCCCCAGCCATAGGCATCGCAGTCTATCCGGCTGGAATGTTTCAGATATAACTCCAGTTTCTTGCGGTAATTATCCATATTGCTGGCCTCGAAATTGTAGTAGGAGAAATCTGAATGGTCGGGACAGTCCATATAAATCTTGTAGTAACTGCACAGATACCAGAAACGGCCCTCCTCCAGCCGCTGCTCGAAAAACGAGGGATACGACACCGTCAGCACCACCGTGCTGAGTTTGGGATAGGGATATTTCTCAAGCAGGAACCTGTCGAAGGGAAAGGTCTGCGACACATTGGCGAGGTTGAACGCGCTGCCGTCCAGCAACTGGGGCTTGATGCCATAGAACGAATGGGAATTGCCCAGCACGAGGGTTTCCAACTGGTCATGGTATTTGCGGATACATTTCTCCTTGTGTGAGTAGGAGTTGGGCACTTGCCTCACCATATATTCCCCGATGCCCAACAAAATGGCTATCGGAAGAATCAGCGCTGTCAGATATATGCAAAATCTTTTCATGGGAGCAAGCATTAGAATTGGAAATAGATGAACTGTCCGCCGGTGAATTCACCCAGCCACAGCATGACCAACGAGAGCACCAGACTCATGACGGTATAGGAAAGGAGGAAATGGCGCTGGATAAATGCCGCCGCCTTCTTGTACTCAACACAATATTCCACGCCAAAGACCATCAGGATGAGCAGGAAATGAAACAGCGACCTGTTGACGGCACCGCCAGTCATGCCCGGAACCAGATGGGTCAGCGCATAGAAGCCGTCGGAGAGCGTGTTGGCCCTGAAAAACACCAGAGCAATCATCACCAGGAAGAACGTGACGGCACGGTTGGTCCAAATCCACCAGGCGGCGTTCTTCAGACCATGTTTCCGCTCAAATTTCTTCTGCCGCTTGTCTTTCAGGATGCACACCACCAGATATAGTCCAAAAATGCTGAACGACATCACATAGGTCCAGTTGGCGCCATGCCAGAAACCGGATATAAAGAAGGTGAGGAAGATGCAGCAGCACCACCATGCCTTGCTGATACTGCTTCCCACCATGGGATAATAGATGTAGTCCATCAACCATGTGGTAAGCGAGATGTGGTTGCGCCGCCAGTATTCCTGCACCGTGGCGGAGAAGAAATAGGGCCGGAGGAAATTGTCCATCAGATGGAAACCCATGATTCGTGCGGCACCGATGGCGATATAGGAGTAGCCGGCAAAGTCTCCATACAACTGGATGCAGAAGAAGATGGAGGCCGACAGGATGTTCCATCCCGACTGCTCCGGCAGGTTGTCATAGACATCGTCCACATAGTTGGCCAAATTGTTGGCAATGACAATCTTCAGGAAGAAACCCCACAACATCAGCAGCATGCCTTTGATGGCCCTGTCGCCGTCGAAAGTATGACGGGTCTTGAACTGCGGCAACAGGTTGCCCGACCGCTCGATAGGACCAGCCACCAACTGCGGGAAGAAGGCGACGAACAACGCATAGGTCAGCACATCGCGCTCGGCCTTCACGTCTCCACGATACACGTCGATGGCATATCCCAAAGCCTGGAAGGTATAGAAAGAGATGCCCACGGGCAACAGCACATCCAGATTGGGCACCTGCATGGTCAGTCCCATGGCGGAAGCCACGGCAGCCACATTTTCCGCCGCCCAGTTGAAATACTTGAAGAAGAAGAGGATACCCAGATTGAGCACAATGGCCAGAATGAGCCACAACCGCTTGCGCCGGGCATCTTTCTCGATGGCGAGGGAGGCGCCCCAGGTGATCAGCGTGCTCGAAAGCAGCAGGAGCGCATAGACGGGCTGCCAACTCATATAGAAATAATAACTGGCAGCCAGCAGGAAGAGGTTCTTCCACCTAAGCGATGGAATCAGATAATATACAAGGCATACTATCGGGAAAAAGGCGAGGAAGGCAAGGGAATTGAATACCATGGTCAGAAATCTAAGATACAGGCACCATACGAATACCCTACCCCAAAACCGGCCACAGCCACCTTCTGCCCTTTCCTCACAACACCTTCCTCCATGGCGTTGCACAAAGCGATGGGAATGGTCGACGAGACGGTATTTCCCGTTGCCGACAGGTTGACATAAAACTTTTCTTTCGGGATGCCATATACCTTCCTCAAGGTATCCAACATGTATTTGTTGGCTTGATGCATCACATAGCAGTCCACCTCTTCCTTCGTGAGATGGTTGGCGGCCAGACAACTGTCCAACAGCGGCGGCACGGTGTCCAACGTGAAATTGAAAATCTCCGGACCATTCATGTAGAGGTGGTCGGATGCTTTCACATACCCGTTCTCGTCCCGCTCGTCCAGCCCCATCGGCTGTGGATGACGGGCACCGCCTGTCACCACCTGCAGGTTTTCCGCACCACTGCCGTCGGTGCCCAGCACCAACTCGCCGATGGCTGCAAAACCGTCGCCGGCAATGAGGGTGGCTGCCGCTCCGTCACCGAAAATCGACATGTTGCCCTTGTCGGCAGGATGGAAATATTTT
>CACXDY010000243.1 GCA_902766505.1 uncultured Prevotellaceae bacterium | reverse complement strand
AGTATGGGAGGGGAGCCAAACGTGCCAGAACGTGTCGGCGCCCGCATGCCAGGGGACAGGGCAGCGGTATCTGGCAAGCCGATGCCACAGACTAGTCCCCGTGGCACGGCACCACAGACCTAATCCAGGTCGAGGAAGCCACCATAACTATCATCATCCCATAAACTGGAAGGCAGTTTGTCATCTTGACTCACTGCATCCTCTCTTTCGACATCAGTGGGAGGATTGCCGTCTTTCGCCCATCCTTGACTGGCGCAAATCAACCGAAACGGCAGGATGGCAGTGACTTCTGTAACGGGGTGTATATATAGTATCTTTTTCATCTCATGCCTCCTTTCATTTCACCAACATTTTCTTTCCTCCAACGATGTAAATACCCTTGGGCAGGTTTTCTATGGACATGCCGACCTTGCGCCCAGACAAATCATAGACATCAGTGATGCTGTTCGGATTCACAGGTATGACGGCCTGCCGGTCAATGCCGGTTATATCGTCACCATCGATAATCCCGTCGATGGCGATTTTTGCTCCCGCAGCAGGGTCTGACGGATCGAAGATGCTGTGTGTGAGCGAAATCCATCCGCGGAAGCCCTTGATACGTGTGTCACGGCTCAGTTCATACATCACACCTCCGCTCATGGCATACGACCCCTTTGGGGCATAACTACCGTCGGGGGAGGCGACAGAAGAGACTTTTATGCCGTCAATATCGACACGGAATTCATTGAATTTGGGTGTCTGGATGAAGGTGAAATAGCCGCATCCGTCATTCTTGTCCTGGAAAGAACCGACTTCTTGTTTTCCGCTCCATACAGTCAGGTCCAGGATAGGATTATTATAGTCGGGATTGGCTTCATCTTCCGTATTGGTAGAGAAGAACATCTTGCCGAGGTCATAATAGATGGCCATATCGCCACGCGGATTTTCACCAATGGCGGGGGTAATTGTAGGTTTCAGCATATAGAGGTTCTCAGCGGTGACGACGTTGTCGAGTGTAAGCAGGTTGACCGTCTCAAAATCAATGATGCGGTCATTGTTCGACAGGTTGCCGATGCTGTTCAATCTGAGCAATTCACAATCGTCTCCGAAAGCATGGCGCACCTGCTCACCGGTAAGAGGCAGCGGGAATGAGAATGTATTCCACTCGTCCTTGGTGAACTTGCGTTGCAGGGAGGCGGCCCCTGAATACCTGTGGTCCCAGTGTGCCGGCTCATATTCGTTTGCCAAGAAGCGCTGCCTGTTGTCTACAGCATGACTCAGGTAATTCAAATCCTCTTCATCTTCATAGAAGAACACCGGAGCCAATCCCATGAAAGAGGCACGAACGTCGTCCACACACACCCAGTCGGTGTCATAATAGCCACCGCTGATTATACTGCTCTTAGTTGCCTCATCTTTTCTGAATCCCAACCGGATGGTTTTGATGTTGTTATCAAAGTCTTCCTGAGTTATCAGCACCCACACCTTTTGTCTGTGTTCTTCTCTGTTTTCGAGCAGTTCCCTGCCCGCTTCCAGACAACTCTCGTAACTTTCTTTCGTAAATTTTCCGAAAGGCAGTTTGCCGAGTGTCACTATACCATAGTGAGGTTCGTCCTCTTCAGGAATCTCAAACTCATTTTCCAAATCATTGACACGGCTGTCGGGAATCACACGGGCAAAGAGATAAGCATCGTGGTCCTCACTGCTCATAGAGAAGCCGGTACACTCTATCTCGTACCATCCAGGCTTTGGAGCTTCAAAATTGGTCGTGATGGTGCCCACGCCTTCGAAGGGCAGGAAACCATACTTGGCATTTTTCTTTCCTGATGCCTGGTCACTGGTGCTGGTGGAAGTATAAGAGTCAAAAACTGCTTTCAACTTGACGGGTGAATCCCATGGTTCATTCTGTGCACGTGGACTCTTTGACTGTTGATTGTTTTTTCTTAAGGGTGATTGTCCTTTTCTGTAATCACCCCAGGTGTAAGTGTAGCGTTTCGTGCCCGCTTCATAGGTATAGTCTCTCAGCGGTGAGACAGTCCAGTCGAGGTCACCGAAAAAGTCAATGGAATTACGGGTGAAATCGCGGTCTTTAATCAATGACGAGATACTGGGGTTAAGACCCACATCATTCTGTGTCAACACTTCGATAAACTCCTCAACAGAAATCAGCCGCCATTGATAGAGTTTCTGTATTTCTATTTCGTCGCCATTTTCCAACTTCAACTTATTGGTGTTCCCCCGCACTTCAGCCGTTGTCCAACAGGAACGGTCGTCGTCAAGAAAGACGAACTGCCCGTCGCCCTTGCCAACTGAGGTGTTATGACATTCTCCCCAAACGGCTCCGAGATAATAGTTCCTATCCGGATTTGGTTTAGTATATATTTGATACATATAATAGGTGTAAGTCTCTGTATTCGATGGGTCTTCAACTCGTTCAAAAGTCCAGTTCATCGAATAATTATCCCTATTATCTCCATCCATCAGGGTAGTAAGATTGATGGTTTTATAGTTATTATCCGACCAGTTTTTTCCAAACGGTTCGGGAGGTCGGGCGCAGAAACTATTTTTAGTTACATTCTGATTCTCTTGGATAACAGCATTGATGCGGCCGTTGGAATACAGATACATCTGACGGCCGAAGTCCGAAAAGAACAGACGGCCTTCCATCGCCCAGTCACCACCCTGTATGATAAACCGACCTGTTCCGACATTATACAAAAGGAAGGGATATCCGTGTTCCAATGTGTTGTCATCGGTGTAAGTGCTATTTCCAATAACCGTACTTACATCAATACCTTTCCATTGCTGGCTTGTGGCCTCAGCATGTGTTTGCGCTTTCAATCCTGCAGCATGAACAAAGGTGAAAAGGGCAAACAATACACAAATCTTTAAACGGTTTTTGAATAACATAGTGGTTTGGTAAAAAAGTTAACAAATTATAGTAAAAATGCTCCTTAAAGTTTCAAATATAAAAAATAATGTTGATGTATCCAAAAAGTTATCATTATTTTAAACCAAAATTAAGCCTTTTAACATTTGTTAGCAAGTCAAGAAATCGAATTTCTATTGCTAAGCGAAAAGAGCACACCAACATCCTGATATGACGCACGCTTCATCACCAACCGGTCATCTGTCACGCCATCATAAAAAATGGCAATTCCAAGCCCCGATGTGCCCCATCCAGCGTGCCAGGGGACAGGGCATGGGTGAGCGCAGCAAACAAAAACAATAACGAGCGAAGCAAACTGAACCCATAACGAGCGCAGCAAAGTTAACCCCGAGCCAAAGTGAGCGCAGCGAACAAAAATAATAACGAGCTCAGCTAAGTTAAACCCACGACAAAGTGCCCCCAGGGCGTTGCCCTGGGCTGACATCTCATTGGCCTTTCAGGCCGTTCAATAACGAGCGCAGCGAACAAGACCCATAACGAGCGCAGCAAAGT
>CACXDY010000242.1 GCA_902766505.1 uncultured Prevotellaceae bacterium | reverse complement strand
GCCGGAAGAGTAGGCAAAAAGCAATGCCCTATCGTCGGTATCAATATGGGCAGGCTCGGATTCCTGGCCGATGTGGGTCCCTCGGAGATTGAGCAGTCCTTGCAGGCCATCTATCGTGGTGACTACAAGTTGGAGGAACATGCTGTCATCACCGTGGAGGCGGACGGTGGCTTCGTCTTTGAGGGATGTCCCAATGCGCTCAACGACATCGCGGTCCTTAAACGCGACAATGCTTCGATGATCAGCATCCGGACGTCTATCGACGGAGAGCACGTGGTCACCTACCAGGCGGATGGACTCATCATCAGCACGCCAACGGGAAGTACGGCCTATTCCTTGTCGAACGGTGGTCCCATCATTGCACCGCAATCCGGGGTGTTGTGCCTGTCGCCGGTGGCTCCCCACAGTTTGAATGTCAGGCCGATAGTCGTGCCCGACTCTTCTGTCATCTCACTCACCGTGGAGAGCCGAAGCCACAATTTCCTCGTGGCTATCGACGGACGTTCGGAGAAATGCAGTGAGGAAACGGTGCTGACCATACGGCGCGCACCTTATAATGTTAGGATTATCAAACGTCATAATCAAAAATACTTCCACACGCTGAGAGAAAAGATGATGTGGGGTGCAGACACAAGATAATGAAGATATTCAAGAAGATAAAAAACTATTTTTCCCCTGCTGAAAGCAGTTATTCAGTCAAGCAGATTCTTGTGTGGCTATGGGATGCCTGGCGTGGAAACCGGTTGCAGGCTTTCCTGAATGCCTCTATTGGTTTGCTGTCTGTGCTGGTGAGTCTTGGTGCTGTGTGGGCGATGCAGAATGCCATCGATATTGCGGCTGGCAACAAGCCCGGTTCCATCTATATGGCCGTTGGTCTGATGGGTCTTCTTGTGCTGGCCAATTTCGGTCTCAACATTTCCGCCGTGTGGATAAAGAATATCCTTGGCATCCGCGCACAAAACAGGATGCAGCAGCGTATGCTCGACCGTATCTTGCGTTCAGAGTGGCAAAGCAAGGAGAAACGTCATAGCGGAGATGTCATCAACCGGCTTGAGATGGATGTCAACAGTGTCATCAACTTCCTGACGGAGGTTCTGCCCAGTTCGGTGTCCACACTGGCCATGTTCTTAGGTGCTTTCTTCTATCTTTATGCCCTTGACAAGACATTGTCCGTCATCCTCATCATCATGCTGCCGCTGGTGGCCATCCTCAGCCGTATTTATGTCAGGAAGATGAGACAACTTTCCAGGGAGGTGCGCCAATCCGACTCCAAGGTTCAGAGTGTGCTCACGGAGACCATTCAGAACCGGATGCTCATCAAGGTGCTGGAAAGCGATGACGCCATGGTCGACAAGTTGGAGAATACACAAAGTGAGTTGCGCCAGAAAGTGGTGAAGCGCACATGGTTCTCCGTCATAGCCAATTTCATCCTCAACATGGGATTCTCACTGGGCTATCTCATCGCCTTCCTGTGGAGTGCCATCAGATTGTCCAACCATACGCTCACTTTCGGTGGTATGACGGCTTTCCTGCAGTTGGTCAACCGTGTGCAGGGTCCTGCCCGCAATCTCACGCACCTGATACCACAGTTTGTGTCGGTTTTCACCGCTGCTGAGCGATTGATGGAACTGGAGGACAATCCGCTTGAGGAGCAGGGAAAACCCGTCTATCTCAAAGGCCCTTGCGGCGTGAGATTCACCAATGTGACCTATGCTTACGAGGAAGGTGGCAATGTCATCGACAACTTGACTTTTGATTTCGTGCCCGGCAGTTGCACGGCCATCTTAGGCGAGACGGGTGCGGGAAAGACGACGATTGTCAGGATGATTCTTGCCCTGATGAAGCCGCAGAAAGGTCAGGTGGAGATTTATAATGAGCATGAGTCGAAACCCTTGTCACCGCTTATGCGCTGCAATTTTGTGTATGTGCCGCAGGGCAACACCTTGCTGAGTGGTTCCATCCGCGACAACCTGCGTCTGGGCAAGTTGGATGCTACGGAAGAGGAGATGTGCGATGCCCTGCGTACCGCATGTGCCGATTTCGTGCTCGATTTGCCAGAGGGGCTGGATACGGTTTGCTCGGAATCGGGTGGGGGACTGAGTGAGGGCCAGGCCCAACGTATCTCCATCGCCCGCTCGCTACTTCGCGACAGAGCCATCATGGTGTTTGATGAGGCTACCAGTGCACTGGACCCCGAAACGGAGAAGAACCTCTTGCACAACATCCTTGAGAAACATGACAGGACGGTGATTTTTATCACTCACCGCCCTGCCGTCATGGATTATTGTAATCAGACCCTGAAGGTAGAAAAACTCTGATCTTGCTATTTCACTACTTTTTTGCCATCCACGATATAGATACCGTGGGGTAGTGTGGTGTTGCCCTTTTCTATCCGGATGCCGTTGATGGTATAGATGGATGAGGGACTTGCGTGGGATGGCACTTCGCCGATGCCCGCACTTTCCTCCATGAATTTGGAAAGGACGAACAGGGCAGGCTCCACTTTTCCTGTCTCGTTGTCAAACAGACCAGCATTGTACCAGTTGTCGGTCACGCGCTGGGTGGCCCAGTCAAGACCATATTCATTGGCTTCCATAAACCACCAGAACAGTCCGCAGACATTGGGGTGGGGGTTGACCTTGGCAATGAGAGCCTCGGTGAACGCTTTCTGACCTTCATCATTGATGGGATAGGTGCCGGAGTAGTCGAAGGTAACGTTGTTGGGTTGCCACTTGTGGTAATAGCCTATTTCCACCAGCATGATTTTCTTGTCGGGAAAACTGCTCTCCATTTGTGTAAGGGCAGTATTGAGGGCATCCAGCGAACCATGGTAGTATGAGTAATAGGATAGGCCGATGACATCATAGTCCACACCATATTGCTGCATTTTGTTGTAGAAAGCCTTGAGATAGTTGGGCTGTGCCACGCGCTCGGTATGTATGATGACCTGGGCATTGGGACATTCCTCGCGGCAGGCACTCACCGCACGTTTGAGCAGGTTGGTGAAGCGTGGCCAGTTGGCGTCGCTGTTGGTGTGGCATTTCTTGAGCGAGGAGGCATTGTCGGTAGAGCGTCCCCAAAGCATGCCGTAACTGATTTCGTTGCCGGTCTGGATAAAGTCAGGGGCGGCACCTGCTTCCTTCATTTGTTGGAGCACGTCCTTGGTATAAGTATAAATCTTGTCGTAGAGTTGGTCGTCGCTCAGTCCTTCCCATGCTTTAGGCGTCCATTGTTTGGCAGGGTCGGCCCAGGTGTCAGAATAATGGAAATCGAGGATGAGCGCCATGCCTTTCTCTTTGATGCTGCGGCCGAGGGATTTCACATACTCCAGGTCTTGTATCACTCCTTGGCCCCGGTCAGTGTCGGACGCATTCTCGGGATTGACAAACAGGCGCACCCGCATGGTGTTCAGCCCTTGTTGTCCAAACCAGCCGAGGGGGTCGCTGATTTGATTGCCGGAGGCATCGAGATATTTTGCTCCATGGCTGATGTAGGAGGGCAACAGGGAGATGTCGCCACCGACAAATTTTCCGTCAGCCAAGGCTGTCAGACTGATACATAGAAAAAGCAGTAGATGGATTCTTTTCATTAGTGGGTGTTTTAATAAAAACCTGACACCGAAGTGTCAGGTTTCTGATAGTTATTTCTTCTCTTCCTTGGCGTCCTCTTTCTTTTCTTCCTCGGGATTCAGGAGTTTCTGAATCTCTTCGGCGGTGATTTCCATGTAGGTCTCACTGCCGGCCTTGGTGGAATAGCGGAACATGGTGCTGTAGTTGAGTTCATTGAGCAACGGGAGCACCAGTTGGAGATTGATTTTCGAGAGTTTCACCTTTTCATCGGCTTTCTCCATGTTCTTGATGATATTGGAGCGGACATCCTCAAACTTTGCCTTGTCGTCATCGACGTTGATGAAGTAAGTCTCCACACCGTCCACCACTTTCACCTTGGTGAGGGTCAGGCCTTCGGAAATCTCCATGGGGAGACGGGCGCTGAGCTGCTGGTTGTAGAGAGGTATCAGGATGGGGGCTACCTTGCCGCCGGAGGCGATAAACTCGCCGTGGAATTTCTTCAGCTCGTCGGCTGCTACGAGAATTTCCTCGGTTTCCTCTCCGTTCTTGAGGTCGCACTTGATGCCGAACTGTGCATCTACCATCTGCTGCACCAGGTCAGGATTCTTGCGCTGGAGTTCCAGGGCAAGATAGCGGGCGATGAGTGAATGGTCCACTTTGTCATTCTCTATCAAAGCGGGGAGAGGATTGACGGCAAACTCCACCTCATTGTCTCCCATGGAGACGGCAGTGGCTTCACCAAGGTTGTCGAGGGTGATAGGACATGCCTTGCCAGCCTCTTCTACGGCAGCTTGGAGGGCAGCGGTGTCTTTACAGCCTGTAAGCATCACGGCAGCGATGCAAACCAGCATTGCGGATACGAGTCTAAATGTTGTTTTCATAAGGTAAATTAATGTTGTTTTGTTAATGTTTCCGATGGAATGTAGCTTGTTGTGTCAATTGTCCGACAAAGATAAGCTTTTTATCTATTTGGACAAATTATTTTATTTTTTCTTAACGCTATTTCCTTGGTCACATTACTTTACTACAAACTTCTTGTCTCCGATGATATAGATGCCGGCCGGCAGGTTGCGTGTCTTCTCCTGGAGGGTGCTGCCCTCAGATGCCTGACGGACCATCCGCCCGTCGAGGGTGTAAATGGCAGAGGAGGATGGCGAGGTGGCCACTATCTCGCTGACACCCATTTCCACGATATTCACCAGATTCTTGCCTCCTTCGGTCTGAGAGGAGATTTCAAAGAAAGTATCCGTGTTGATGTCGTTGATGTCGACAGTTTGAGGTGAACCGCTGTTGGTGCTGAAGACAAAGTTGACGGCATCGGTGCTGCTGTTGATGTGGTAGGACTTCTGATACCAGTTCTTGCCGTCGATGTTGACGGTGGTGGTCACTTTGTCGCCGGGCCAGTTGCTGTTTGTCGGGGTATGGCTGCCGTCACCGCCCCATGTCCAGAAGTTGACGTTGTTCCAGCCTACTGCATCGGTGTTGACATAGATGTTGATGTCATAGGGTTCGAAGGACGAAACATCGTATTTGCGGGTGACGATGCTGCTGACGGTGCCGGATTTCAGCAGGGCGGCCTTGAGCACCGTGATGCCCGAGGGAATGTCGATGGTGGTGCCACTCACGACTTGTGTGCTCTGTGGGGTGGGGTCGGTGCCATCGGTGGTGTAGACTATCCGTGCATCTGCGTCCTCACTCACAGCGGTGAGCGTGGCGGTCTGTGCACCCTCATAATGTCCTTCAGGGAGGTCTACCCATGCCAACTCGGCAGTTTTGGGCAGGTAATAGGCATAGTGGTATCCGTTAAGGATGCGCTGCCACCGCTGTCCTGGGTCGTAGGTAGAGGCATTGGTGCCGACGACTGCCATCAGGTCGCAGTTGGTGCCGGTCACCTTGACGGCGTAATAAGCAGCGTTGCTGGCGAAATTGGAATAGTAACTCTCGCTGCGGATTCCAGCGGTCTTGCGGGCATTGATCATCATCTTGATGTCTTTCTTGCAACTCATCCAGTGCGTCATAAACACGCAGGGCGTTCCCGGCATGGCGAGCAAATAGGCATTGGCGGCAAGGGTGTCGCGGACGATGGGGTCCTGGCTGGCGTTGGAACGGCGCTCGGTGTCATGGTTCTCCACAAACGTAATGGCATAGCGGCGGTAGGCGCCATTGCTGTAACTACTGCTCATCAACGGCCAGTTGCCGTCGTTCTGCTTGCCTAAATAAGTCCAGTCGTTGCGGTTGATGGCATTGCGCACGGTATAACGGAACTGGAAGTCGAAGGCGGCACTTTGTATGGCACCGTCAACCTTGGTGGCTTCTATCCAGTTCTTGATGGTGTTGGTACCGTCCCAGCATTCTCCTATGGAGTAGGGCACTCCGCAGTCTTTGTTGTACATGCCCGTGTAGGACCCGCTGTAACCTTTCACCATGTCATATCTGAAACCAGTATATCCCAAATAGTTGAGCAGGTATTTCAGATAGGCTTTGACATTTTCCTGGACGTTGATGCTCTTGTGGTCGAGGTCGCGCATACCGCCCCATCCCTCACCGGTGTCATTGTTGCTGCTCAGCGAGTAGCCGTTGCTGGTGGCCCAGTTGAGGGTGGCGCCACCGTCATCGTCGCGGCAAATGTCTGTGGACTGCATCTGATAGGTCTGGCCGTCCAGCGGATTCACCTCTTGAGGGAAGTCGACCCAGTTGGACACATTGCTGCGGTGATTGATGACCACATCGGCAATGACACCTGTGCCTCTGTCCTTATAGGCCTGAATCATGGATTTCAGTTGTGCCTCATTGCCGAAACTGCTGTTCTGGTCATACCAATATAGGGGGTCATATCCCATGGAAAGGGTATTGCCGGTGCGTCCGCTCTGTGGAACCCAGAGCAGGTTGAAGTAGGGAGCAATGTCGTCGGCCTGACTCTCCAGGACCTTCCATTTCGAGGCATCGAAGGAGTCCCAGTAGAATCCTTGGAGCATCACTCCGTCATAGTTGGAAGGCCATCCCTGTGCCGAAATAGGCTCACAAGAGAAAAGCAATAGCCATAAGAACACAAAAAAGCTTGTCTTTTTCATTGTCGGTCGGTTGTGAATGGTTTTTGTTGATGAAAAAAGAGCCTGCTACTCTGTTGAGGCAGGCTCTTTGAGGTAATACGCTTATTCGCCTACGACTATCACGCAGCGGTTTCGGTCGTTCTCTGCAAATGGCTGAACGGTGTCGCCATAGGAGGAGACTTCCATGCGGCTGCGGTCGATACCCATATCCACCAGGGCTTTGGCCACTTTCTCTGCACGGGCTTTGGCATAGCCTACGTTGATTTGCGGGTTGCCGGTGCCACGGTCGGC
>CACXDY010000241.1 GCA_902766505.1 uncultured Prevotellaceae bacterium | reverse complement strand
TTGTCGTGTGCATTGATCTGATACGGCCAGAGGATAGCACCGGGAGTAGTCTTCAACATACCTACACGCCAAGTATCAGGATTGCTGTCATCGAAGTTCTCAACAGAGTATGTACCCTGACGGATGACATTACCATCTTCATCATAGCACTTGATCGTACCGTCCTCATTGATGACCATGGTGGCGTCGAGGCTACCGTCGTTGTGATAGACTCCGTCTTCAGTGTGACCGAGCTGTGTGAGGAACTCCTCTTCGGAGGCAACACCCCACCACTGGCCATTGCCAGAGATACCGACATCTGAACCTTTGCCACCGCAGTAGCCCATGTTACCCCAAACTTGCTTTGTGATGCTGGGGTCCCATTTCCAAACCTTCTCGCCATAGTCATTGCTGGCCAGGAGTTTGATTTCGTAAGGAATCTCCTGTGGTACATAGACAGTGAACTGTTTGGAAGCCACTACTTCCTGACCATCCTGGTTGATATAGCGGAAATAAACCGTCTGATTGGGGTCAGAGCCACGACGCGGCACAAGAGCGAACATACCACCAGTAGTACCGCTGGAGAGTTTGAACTCCGAACCATCGGCCTGCAGGGTATAGATATAGAGGCTTGAGACACCCGGACAGTCAAACCAGATGTAGTTTCCATCGGGAGCCTGCGAGTAGGATACATTTCCGTTCTCGTCCGTATTCTGGGCATACTGGACGAAGGATGCTTTTGCAAGCAATTGGTCGGAAGTGAAGTTATCGGCATTGAAATCAGCCTCATCCTTGATGGGGTCGCACGATGCCAACATACCCACTGCAACTGCTAACAATAATATTGATTTTTTCATATTGCTGTTTCTGTTTATTTGTTATTTTGGGAGCGGTGAGCCCTGTCCTGTTGTCAGCACAGGTACTCTCCCGCTGTGATAACTTTAATAGATAGGTGTACCTGAGATATTGGCATCCGAGACAGAGCTTCCCCATCCTGGGTTCTGTTTCAGCAGCGTCTCATCAGCAGTGATGGCAATCTGTGCTGGAGGTATCATGATGAAACCATCGGTGGCAGCATAACGTGCAGCCCAACCCGAGGTGGCGTGGTGCATGGTAGGCCAGCGGCCGGTATAGTTGACACGCGAGCCTTCCTGCCGCTGCAAGGCAACGGCGGCCTCACATCCTGTTCCACCATTACGTCCCGACCAGCGGCGCAGGTCGTTGAAGCGTAAGCCTTCGCAGGCGAGTTCAAAACGGCGCTCATCCTTGATGGCTTTCCATGAATAGGAGATGGCAGGCAGATTCACGCGGGCGCGCACCTTGTTCATTTCTGTGGCATCACCGGTTAGCTCAGTGTGCATCAGCATGACATCGGCAAGACGGAGCAGCACCATATCTGCATAGTGCTCACCCTGGAAGGAGTTACCATTCTTGTTGGCCAACGACTTGTCATAGTTCTGACGCCATACACCCCACCAAGTATAAGCGATGTTGAAGTCAGCGAAATTGGTTGAGTCACAAGTGATAGGCATCCATTTCTTGTTATAGTAACCGGCATCCTCAGAGCAGGAAGTAGTGAAAACGAACTTCTTGCACTCTGTCTGTGCGTCAAGGATAGTAGCTTTCTTTCTGGGGTCGGCATCGCTCCAGTCGTCCCAAAGATTGGCATTGACAGTTCCCTGTCCCCAACCTTGTCCGAAGGGAAGCGTATTGGCATCACCATTCTTGTTGCCTGCACCATCGTCGTCACAACGGAGTCCGCAGTAGAGAGAAGTCTGGTTGGTGAATCCCATGGCGATGTTGCCATCCCATGAACCGGCGTTCATATACTGTACCTGGAACATCTCCTCGGAGTTTCCGTTGCCAGCCCAGAACTTGCCCTGATCAGCCAGATCCTTCACGTAGCTGTATCCAGGAGCTGTCAACTCGTTGGTGTACTGCCAGAGAAGACGGAAGTCTTCCACCAGTTTGTAGCCACTGTTGTCAATGGCATCCTTCAGGTATTCTACCACTTTCTGCTTGGTGAGTGCACCAGTCACGCCCTCCTGCTCAGGAAGTTCCACAGCCTCGGGATTGGCGGTAGCCATCTCACCGGCTTTCTTGTAGAAGCCCTCATAGAAAAGGTATGCACGTCCGAGGTATCCTTCAGCAGCACCCTTGGTGGCATGTCCGTCACCGAAAGTTGTGGCGCCATGCGACATCAGCTCAGAAGCGGAGACGAAGTCGGCAAGGATATGTGGGAAGATGACGGTCTCGGCATCCTGCTGTGGACATGGGTCTGGAGCGGCAGCATCCCAATAGGCAGGGATATCACCCCAGAACTGTGTTCCCCAGAGGTAGAAGAGTCCACGCATAAAGTAAGCCTCGCCGAGGAGCTGGTTGCGGGTCTTTTCCTGTCCAGTCCAGTTAAAGGCATCCACAGCGGCGATGATAGCATTGGCACGGGCAATACCTACGTAAGTGTTGTGCCATGCGTCATCGAAGAGGTTCTCCTTGTTGGAGGTGAGGTGACCGATGGCATGCGACTCCACATCACCTGTACCGCCAGCACCATTAGCGTCATCCGACATGATATAGTTCACGAACCAAGGAGTTTGCAGAGGATTGGTGCTGAACTGGTTCATCACACCGTATAATGCAGCCAACTCCTTGTTCAAGTCATCCGGAGATGCGGGGAAGTTTCCGGTGTTGGCTTCTGTATAATTTGCGGAATCAAGGAAGTCCTCGCAAGAGGTGAAAGCGAAGACGGCCAAGACTGCCATGAATAATATCTTTTTCATATTTTCTATATATAGATAATGTTTGGACTTTATGCGTTACTTGATCTCGGAAATGAGTACTGAACGGCTCATCTGAGGATCATTGAAGTACAGGTTTTCAACACCGCCCTTAGAGTCGAGCACGAGGCTGCTTGCAGGCACGCCATACTCTTTGACCAACAAGTCATACACATTCTTGGCACGGTTCTCTGCCAACCATTTATTGCGGTCTGCTGTACCGGTGGCTTTGTCGGCATAACCCATGATGCTGTATTTCTTGCCTGGATTTTCTTTGATCATCTTGGCAATAGTGCTCAGGTTGACACGCTCGCGGTTGACGATATCGGTCTTGTTGATGTCGAAGTTAACGAAGTATGGATATGTCACCACTTTCTCGCTCTCCTTGACAATGGTATTGGTCTTTGGAGCAGCGGGCTGCTGATTTCTCAGACGGTCGTTGTCGGCGCGGAGTTTGTTGATTTCACCATTGAGGCGGTCAATCTCAGCATTGTCGGTCACATAGACAGTATTGGTAATCGTCTTTGGAGCAGCGGTGGTAGCATTGTCCTTCTTATCCTTGAAAGTGATGCTGGCACCTACGATGAATGTACGGGCGGTGGGATAGAGACCTACGTCAACGCCACGGATAAAGTTCTGGTTGTCTTGCGATTTACCACCGTCAGAGCTGCACTCTGGGTCAACACCAGTGTAGCCAGTAAAAGTGATGAGGTTCTGTGCCTGGGCATAGAGACGGAACTTGTCGAACGGAGTTTTCTTCAGGAAGCGACCGAAGTCATAACCGATGGTGACGTTCTGAATCTTGAAGTAGTCAGCATTCTGCATGTAACGGGTGGACACCCACTGGTCGGCAACACCACCCACAGTAAGACGTGGTTGAGTATTGCTGGTACCCTCTCCATGCCAACGGTCGAAGACGTCGGTGGTGTAGTGGTTGAATGGGTTGGCGAGCAGGGCTGTGCGGTAGCACTGCATAATCTGCTGTCCGAAAGCGCCGAAACCGGTCACGCTGAAGTCAAAGCCTTTCCACTCGAATCCGAGACTTGCACCCAGAGTGAAGTCAGGATGTGGGTTACCAATGTCATGGCGGTCGTTGTCGAAGTCGATGGAACCGTCACCATTGAAATCGTCCCAGATGGGGTCACCTGGCTGTGCGTTGGCCAGAACGGCCTTGCCGGCTGTGCGTGCAGCATCAATCTCGCTTTGTGTCTGCCAGATACCGCTATAAGACATACCTGAGAAGTATCCTACGGGATGCCCCACTTCTACAACAGAGACATAGGATGAATTCTCGAACAAGGTATCAAAGTATTTGCCTGATGTACCGATTTTACCACCCTCAGCGTCCAGACGGGTCACCTCATTCTTATTATATGCACCATTTACATTAAAGAAGTATGAGAAGTCCTTACCGATGTAGTCGCGCCATGTCAAACCAAGTTCAATACCTGTATTCTCGATATCACCACCATTGATCATGGCCGGTTCCTCATAACCACCAGTCTCCTTCATAGGAGCCTGAACGAGCCAGTCTTTCGTGGTCTTGCGGTACCAGTCGAAGGTCAGGCCGAGACGGCTGTTGAGGAAGCGTGCGTCAATACCGAGGTCCAACTGCTCAGAAGTTTCCCAAGTCACATCCTCGTTTGGCGGGTTCTTGGCATAGGCACCTGTGGTATAGTCACCATTGACGGTACCTTCCATGCTGTTACCAAACTTATAACCATAGTCTTTGTATTTAGTTGGCGAGAAGCCGATATTGGACACATAATAGAAGTTGCCAATCTGGCAGTTACCATTCTGTCCCCAGCTGGCACGCAGTTTCAGGAAGTTCATCCATGAACGAGCGCTCTCCATAAAGTTCTCGTTGGTGACAACCCAACCAGCGGAGAATGAGGGGAAGTAACCCCAGCGCTTTCCGCCCTTGAAGTTGCTGGAACCATCAGCACGGATAATGGCGGTGGCCATGTATTTCTCATCGTAGTTCCAGTTGACACGTCCGAAGAAGGAGGCGATACTGCCCTGCATTGGGGTATCATAGCCACCATAACCGGTCATACCCGAGTCATAGTTGCTTGGAGTGTTGTAATCCCAACCATTCAGCACCAGTGAACCAGGAGTAGCGGTGGAGAACGTCATATTCATGCCCGTGTTCCAGTTGGAACGCTCGAATGACTGACCCACCAACACATCAAATGTATTCTTGGCGATTGTCGGGAAGATATAGGAAAGGGTGTTCTCCATGACAAAGCTCTCACTCTGACCCTGACTCATACTCAAGCCATAGTTGGCGCTGGCACTTGTACTGCTGGATGAGTAAGGCAAGGAGACTGAGCGGTAGTTGTTGGCTCCGTAGCCGGTATTGATTTGTCCGCGGTAGCGAAGGTTCTTGATAGGCTCGACAATCCAGTAGAGAGTTGCTCCCACGCCGAAGTCACGACTCTTGTTGATGGAGTTGAATCCACCATTGAGGAAGTGGTTAAGCGGGTTGCTGTATATCATGGTGCTGTATCCTGCACCGTTATCTCTGTAACTGCCCAGGGTTCCGTCGTTATTATAAGCGGGCACCAGCGGGCTGGCTGTATAGGCTGCCTGCATGATGTTCCAGTAGCCATTGCCCTCAGCCAGGTCATGGCTTCTGTGATACCAGTAGGAAATGTTCTCACCTATAGTAATAATGTCATGAGTGCTGCCTTTGAGGAGGACATGCTCTGAATTGATACGTCCGCCATACCTTCTGAAGTCAGAAGGATTGCTGGCACCCATCACACCTTCGTTGAAACTGTAGTTCAAACTCAACGAGAATTTTGAACGGTCTGTACCACCACTGATGGTGACGGCATTGCTGAACTGCAGTGCATTCTTGTTCTCATACTCCTTGAACCAGTCGGTGCCTTCCCAACCGCCGTTCACGCGGTCGACAATGCTCTGGGGAACAATCTTTGACCATTCTGGCAAGTAGCCATAGGTATTGAAATAAGTCTCATTGATGACCTGCATGTACTGTTGGGCGTTCAGCAGACCAGGCACTTTGTAAGCGTTGGAAACACCCACATAGCCGTCGTACTGGACGGTCAACTTACCTGCCTTACCCTGCTTGGTGGTGACAAGAATCACACCATTGGCAGCACGTGCACCGTAGATGGCAGCGGAAGCAGCATCCTTGAGCACGTCGATGCTCTCGATGTCATTGGGGTTGAGTCCATTGAGACCGTTGTCGGCTGTTCCTGCATTGACACCATCGATGATGAGCAAAGGAGAACTGGTACCGATGGTACCCACACCACGGATGTTGACCTTGAAGCCCTTGCCCGGCTGTGCAGAACTCTGTGCGATGTTCACACCTGGTGAGCTCGACTGCATGGCGGTCAGTGCATTGGTGGTGTTGAGTTTTGCGATGTCCTCACCTTTCACCTGCACAGTGGCACCGGTGACGAGTTTTTTCTTCTGGACACCGTAACCTACGACCACCACTTCCTCCAGCACATCAGAGTCTTCTGTGAGGGTAATGCTGAAGTTGCTTTGGTTTCCCACGGGAATTTCCTGCGTGGTGTAACCAATGTAGGAGATAACCAATACAGCACCCGGCTGTACGTCAAGAGTGAAGTTACCATCAATGTCGGTAACCGTTCCGTTGCTGGTGCCTTTTTCCATGATGGTGGCTCCAATCACGGGGCCTCCGGCATCACTTACAACACCACTAACTCTCTTCGTCTGCTGAACCGATGCAGAAGCAACGTCGGATGCGTTTGCATAAGTCGGGGAAGCTACTCCCAGTCCTATGCATGCTCCCATCAGCAGCACTGTTTTTCTGAGATTTAAATTCATACTTGAGTATATTTGTTGGTTAAATGAAAGAATAATCGCTTTCGGTTCCCGAAACACCATTCAGTGGATGGGGAAAAATAGATATGAAATGTTATCAAGTCATGGATATTTATAGTTTTTAGGTTTTTTGGACATTTCCTTCTTTTTCAAGTTGCAAAGTTAAAGACAATTAATTAATATTCATAATACTTTATTGTTCTTTTATGATACTATTTTGCCAAAAAAGCTATTATACATTAGGATTCAATAGTTTTTTGCCTGAAAATACCAGCAGTGATTGTTTGTTGTATTTTTTACACTTTTTTACAAAAATCACCTTTTTCACGTTTATAATCGGATTTTTTGGTTATATTTGCACGTTCAGAAACAAGAACCGAGGAATTGATGGCATCACTGAAGGAAAAGACAGCACGTGGACTGCTTTGGGGTAGCGTGAGCAACGGTCTTCAACAGTTGCTCAATCTGGTCATCGGCATTTTCCTGGCCCGGCGGCTGTCGCAGGACGACTACGGCATGGTGGGCATGATTGCCATTTTCACGGCTTTGGGAGCCACCTTGCAGGAAGGAGGATTCATCTCTGCCCTCAACAAACGCCACAATGCCAGCCACAAAGACTTCAATGCTGTTTTCTGGACCAGTTTTGGTGTCGGACTGGTTTTTTATCTGATACTTTTTTGCTGTGCACCACTCATCGCCGCTTTTTTCAACAAGCCGGCACTTACCCCTCTAACGCGATATATCACTCTGAGCGTGGTCATCTCCAGCCTCAGCACAGCGCCCAGAGCCTATCTGTTCCGCAACATGATGGTGCGTGAGACCTCCATTATGACCCTTACTGCCCTCGCCATCTCAGGCATCGTGGCCATCACCATGGCCTATAGCGGGATGGCCTATTGGGGCATAGCCACCCAGAACATCGTCTACATCCTGATTGTCACCCTTCTGAGTTATCATTTCTCGGGATGGCGCCCATCATGGCACATCGACCTCACCCCCGTTCGGGGAATGCTCGGCTTCAGCAGCAAACTGATAGTGACCAATATATTCACCATCATCAACAACAATGTGTTCTCCGTCATCCTGGGTAAGCGTTACACCACAAGAGATGTGGGCAACTACACCCAAGCCAACAAATGGAACACGATGGGCTCCTCGCTCATCTCCAACATCATCTACGGCATAGCACAGCCCGTGTTCACCCGTGTCGAGGGTGACCGTCAGCGGCAAAAGGCCGTGCTGCGCAAACTACTGAGATTCACGGCACTGATATCCTTCCCCCTGATGTTTGGCCTTGCTCTGGTGGCCAAGGAACTGATTGTGATTCTCATTACGGAGAAATGGTTGGAGAGCGCCACCATCATGCAGATGTTGTGCGTGGCGGGCGCCTTTCTCCCCATCGCCACCCTATTCTCCAACTTAGTCATCAGCCGCGGCCATTCCACAGCCTACATGTGGGCGTCTATCGCTCAATGTCTGACGGGCATCGTGGTGGCCCTGCTGTTCTCCTCCTTTGGCATCCATGTCATGGTGGGAGCGTTCATGCTGGTGAGCATTTCCTGGACCGCTGTTTGGCTGGCGCTTGCCCACCGGGAGACAGGTCTGAGCATCAGCGAGTTTGTGCGCGACATTTCGCCTTACCTGCTGTTGTCTGCGGCTCTGTGCATCGCCGTGTATTTCCTCACTACCGGCATCAGCAATATCTACCTGAGGATTACCGTCAAAATCGTGACGGTGGCCCTGCTTTACTGCGGCATCCTGTGGATAGCGGGAAGCACCATTCTCAAGGAAAGTGCGGCATTTATCATCAAACGGGAAATCAAGGAAGACAAATGAAGGAAAACAAACACATAGAAGCCCATAAGCGGCAACATCTGCGGGCATGCCAACTCAAGCAACTGGACATTCTCCGTGCCATTGATGCCATTTGTAAAGAACACGGCATCACCTACTGGATTGACAGCGGCACCCTGCTGGGTGCAGTCCGGCATGGGGGATTCATCCCCTGGGACGACGACATCGACATCGTCATGCCCGAAGCAGAACTGGAAAGATTCAAACAAGTAGCACCTGCCGCACTGCCTGCTACCATGATGCTCCAAACTCCGGAGAGTGTACCCGAATCGAAAGAGCCTATCGTAAAAGTGCGCGACCTCAATTCTCTCTACATAGAACCAGGCGACGATTTCTCCGCCGACTATCCCAAGGGGTTGTTTGTCGACATCTTTCCCTTTGTCGGCTACCCTTCGGCCTCACGCTCCTGGGTGAAACGCATCACCAGGATGCTGTCGCGCAGCCGTTCCATTCTCCACAAACCCCACCGCTACTCGCTGCGCGCCATAGCCGAATGGGGATGGTTTGGTGCCAAATATCTCCTTGCACGGAGCCTGTGGGCCATCACCTGTGCCTGCCGGCCAAAGAGCCACTATCTGTCGTACACAACGACCACCAACGGCTACGGCATCATGCACCGGCGCGAGAGCATCTTCCCGCTCACAACCATCACTTTTGAGGGAACGGAATGGCCTTCTCCCCACAACAGCGATGAATACCTCCGCGACTTGTACGGCGAATACATGACCATTCCCCCACCCGAGCAGCGGCATATCCATGCTGTCTTCATGCTCGAGCAACTCTCGGATACTCCTTAAGCATAGCCAACAATCCAAATCACCAACTGACCATGGATAAACATCCTTCCAACATCGACATCTCGGTACTGATTTTGTTCTTCAACCGACCGGAACACCTCTCGCAGGTATTCGCAGAAGTCAGGAAAGCCCGGCCGGCCCGCCTTTTCCTCTATCAGGACGGCCCCCGCGGAGAGCGCGACATGCCCGGCATCCTCGCCTGTCGGCAAGTGGTGGCCGACATCGACTGGGAATGCGAGGTACACCGCAACTATCAGGAGAAGAACCAAGGGTGCGACCCCTCGGAATACTTGTCACAGAAATGGGCATTCTCCCTCACCGACAAATGTATCGTACTGGAGGACGATGACATCCCCTCGCAGTCGTTCTTCCCATTTTGCAAGGAGATGCTCGACCGATACGAGCACGACGAGCGGATATCCATGATTTCAGGGTTCAACGAGGATGAGGTGTCGCCAGGAGTGAACGACAGTTATTTCTTCAC
>CACXDY010000240.1 GCA_902766505.1 uncultured Prevotellaceae bacterium | reverse complement strand
TTGTAGGAACAATCGGACTCGAACCGATGACCTCTTCAATGTGACTGAAGCGCTCTAAACCAACTGAGCTATGCTCCTATCTCTTTTGCCCTGCAAAGGTAGCAATATTATTTCTACCGCCAAAACTTTTGCCTGTTTTTTTTAAGCGATTTGACCATCCCCCTCTCAAAAAGACTGCCCGCATCGCCGGGAATCTCTTTCTGAAAGGGGGATGGTCAATGACTGCAGGACTTATTCCAGCAACAGCACACGGCTGCTCCAGTCCGTCTTCTTGCCCCATTCCACGTTGTTGCTGTAGGGGATTTCAAGACCATGATTCATCAGGTAGGCACCGCTGTAACTCTTGCCTTCACAGTCAAGCGGCGACAAGTCGATACGGTTCAGTTCATGCACCTTGTACAGACGGTCGGGGTCAAGACCTGCCATTTTCACGCGGGGCAGGTGCTCATTCTGGAAGGATTCGGTCTTCCACCAGTAGAAGACGGCCTTATCTTTGGCTTCCGTTACATACATCATGGAGGCCAATCCTTTCTTGTCGTAGGGGGATACCAGCCGGTAGATATCACCGAACTGAACAATCGGACGAATTTGCTTGTACTCGGCGATGGCCTTGCGGCACAGCGATTTCTCCTCGTCGGTCATGTTCTTCGGCTGTATCTCCATGCCCAGGCGTCCGCTCATGGCCACATCGATGCGGTATTTCAGTGAGGTGGTGCGGAATATGGTGTGGTTGGGCACGGCACTGATATGGCTGGCCATCGCGATGGCGGGGAAGAAATAACTGGTGCCCCATTGCATGTAGATGCGCTGCAGGGCGTCGGTGTTGTCGCTCACCCAGAATTCATCGAAGTAGGGCAGTACTCCCCAGTTGGCGCGACCGCCGCCGCTGGCACATGCCTGGATGGTCACATCGGGATATTTGGCACGTATCCGTTGACAGGTCTTCTCGAAGCCACGGTGATATTCTATATACATGTGGCTCTGGTCGTTCTTGTTTAGATACTGGCTGCCGTGATTCATCAACGACATGTTGGCATCCCATTTGATGTAGTCTATCTCCGGGTATTTGCTCAACAGGTTGTCGACAATGCTGAAGACGAAATCCTGCACTTTGGGATTGGCCATGTCGAGCACCACCTGTGTGCCTCCCCGGCCAAGTACGGCATCACGGTTGGGGGCTTTCACTATCCAGTCGGGATGTTTCTCGTACAACTCGCTGACCGTGTTGGTCATCTCGGGCTCTATCCAAATGCCGAATTTGACACCGTTTTTCCTGGCATCGCGCAGCAGACCCTCGATGCCCTCGGGCAGTTTGTTCTTGTCCACCACCCAGTCGCCTAAAGAGGAGTTGTCGGTCTTCCTGGGATATTTGTCGCCGAACCAACCGTCGTCCATGACAAACAGTTCTCCACCCATACTGGCAATGTCGGCCATCATCTGGTCCATACCAGCCTGGTTGATGTCGAAGTAGACGCCTTCCCAACTGTTGAGGAGAATCTTGCGCTCCTTGTCACCATGCATGAGTTTGTATTTGCGGCCCCATTTGTGGAAATTGCGGGAGGCTCCGCTCAGACCTTCCTCTGTATAGGTGAGGGCAAGGGCAGGAGTGGCGAATGTCTCGCCCTTCTTCAGATGATATTCGGAATTGTCCTCATTGATGCCGGCAAACAAATAGTGGTATTCGGTGTCGTCGGTTTCTATCTTGATGCGGTAGTTGCCCGAATAGCACAAGGCGGCTCCGATGACGGCTCCTGTGTTCTCACGGCCCTTCCCGTCGAGTGAAAGCATGATTTCTGCGTGGTCGGTATGGGCGTTGCGCACACCGTCTTTGTTCTTGATAATCAGTTGTCCTGGATTCAGCGGTTCCTCCACCAACCGGGCCTCGTTGCCCCATGAACCGTACAGATGGCTGACCCATACGTCTCCGCGGCGCACGGGAAGCATGCCCGAGGCGAAGGTGGTCAGGGTGACGGTGCCCTTCTCGTTGTTGGTTATCTCCGTCCAGGTCTCTATCATGTCCACATCGTTGTAGGCACGGTAGTTGAGGTCGACGTTGACGGGATAGACGGGGTCTTTCAGATGGATGGTCGTCACCGTGGCATGGGCCTCTGTCTTTGTCTCCACTCCAGTGGTTTGCAGGGCTGTCGACATGTTCCCGTCGGTATGCCGCATGGCAAGGGCTGCCTCGGCGGGGATGTTCAGGCCGTAGGCGGGATAGGCATCCATACGTCCGTTGGCGGGAGCCTGAAGTCGCCCGGCATCGCCGGCTTTCAGCCGTTTGCCGAAATACATGTACCTGGGCGTTTGGCCGTTGTCTGCACTTAGTACGAGTGAGATGTTTTTCGTTTCAATTGTCACTGGACCGGCGGCCACCATGCCGCAGCAGAACAGGAGGATGAGTGATAATAGACTTTTTTTCATCGTATCGGATAATTGATTCTTAGTTTGATTGATACAAAAATACGTGTTTTTTGCTTATCAGGAAAACAATGATTCTTGTTTTTCCCTATCAGAGCATAATTATATGCAAATTAGGCATTTCATGCAAAAACTTACAAGGACCACGATAATAATTTGTCCATTTTATTTTGAATTCCACAGGCTTTGCAGTATATTTGCACCATCATCTTATAGATGGACCTTATTACTTGTCATACTAAAACCCAATCCCATGATGGAAAGAAAAAATGCACTGAATGCCTATGTAGACGATATCGCCGCACACCAACTGCTCGATGACGAGCAGGAGAGAGCGGTGGCGCAACGTATTCAAAGTGGTGACCATGCGGCCGTGTCCGTGTTGGTGGAAGCCAATTTGAGGTTTGTTCTTTCCTTGGCACGCCAATATGCCAGGCAAGGTGTGCCCGTCGAGGATTTGGTCGAAGAGGGTAATATGGCGATGATCAAGGCGGCCTACCGTTTCCGGCCTGAAGAGGGCAAGCGCTTCGTGAAGTTTGCCGCCCCCATCATCCGCGATGCCCTGGAGCGTGCAGTCGAGCAGCAGTCGGGGTTATACCGGGTGCCCCGTGGGGAGATGAATGATGCGGAGATGCGCAGAAGTCATCCCGTGTCGGTGGATGCACCGATTCCGGCTGGCAGCAAGAACAATTTCAATCTGCTCAACTTGTTGGAGAATCACGATGCCCCCTATGCCGACAACAGTTTCCAGAACAAGGATACTGAGGCATATCTCCAGCAAATCATGAGTGTGCTCGACGAACGCGAGCAGCGCGTCGTGTCTCTTGTCTATGGCATCGGTGGCGACAAGCACACTATGGCGGAAACGGCCGTTTTGATGGATATCAAGAGAGAGAGGGTGCGCCAGATACGCGACAAGGCCCTGCGCAAACTGCGCAAGGCCCGTCGTGAGTTGTCTTCTCTCGCTTAATTTCCTATTCTGTCTTCAACTTGATTTTTGTCGGTTTCAACTTGCTGCCGCCTGTCGGGGTGGCAGTCAGGGTGATGTTGCCCGGTGTCTTGCCCGCCCGGAGAATCACCATTGCCGAACCATTGTAAAGACTGCGTGAACTGACGGTGTTCAATTCGTCGGAAATCATGTCGCCATTGGTGACGGCCACGATGCGGGCATCACCCTCGACAGTGAAATTCAACTTGTCCTGCGCACCATAACAGCGGCGCCCCTTGCCGTCCAAGGCATGAATGCGCACATGCATCAGGTCGGTACCGTCGGCTTTCCATTGCCCATCGGCAGTCAACTTTATTTTCTTTGCCTCACCGGATGTCTCCACCTTGTGGCGTGCAACGATTTTCCCGTCTTTCATGGCAACGGCTTCCACATAGCCATCGGCATAGACCACATTGTCCCAACGCATCTTGTTGCGGTTTTTGGGTGTGAGGTCGTTCTTCCGCTTGCCTTGGCTCTTGCCGTTGACAAACAACTCCACTTCGTCGGCATTGCTGAAAGCATAGATGGTCAGTTTGCTGCCTGGCCTGCGGTTCCAGTGGTCGCTGTAGCGCTCTCCGCCAAATTTGATGCCGTTCCATTCCGTGTCGTCTGCGATGTTGTCCACGATGCTGATATGGACAACCGGCTCTTCGGGCTTGAACATGCTTCTGAGGAAATAGGCCTGGGGCTTTGGCTCCAGGGAAATGTCGAACACACCGTCTGTCCATCCCTTGGCGGGCCATCCTTTGGATTCTCCCAAATAGTCAATCATGCCCCAGTAGGCCAGTCCTACCACCTTGTCGAGATTCATCTCATAGTAGTTGGGACCCATCATCGGAAGATTGGCCTCGCTCTGATAGAAAATCATCCAGGGGAACCGTCTCCCGTCGCCCGGGAAATACATATAACGGTAGTTGTAGGCGGCGATGTCGGTGGCCAAGGCTAATGGGGCGGGCAGGGAGTCGGTCTGCAGGTCGCGGCCTCGGGGATGCATGGCCACGGTCACCAGACGTGTGGTGTCGTAGCGTTGCAACAGCGCCTTCTGCATTTTGAAAGGTGTCACACCCCAGTCGTTGTAGGGAAGATTGGCATAGGTTTGCAACTCATTGCCCAAACTCCACAATACCACGGAGGGGTGGTTGCGGTCGCGCTTGATGAATTCGGGAATATCCTGTTGCCAAAGTTCGGTCCAGGGCTTGCGGTCGCCCGTAAATTGCTGGAGCCATTTGTCGTAGAGTTCATCCACCACCAGAATGCCGTATTCATCGCAGAGGTTGAGGAAGTCCTCGCTATAGGGATTGTGGGAGGTGCGCACATGATTGAATCCCCATTCCTTGAGCATCTTCAACCTTTTTTCGATGGCGCGGGGATAGGCGGCTGCACCCAAGGCTCCCAGCGTGTGGTGGTTGGCAATGCCTTTCCACACCACTTTCTTGCCGTTGAGTTTGAAGCCGAATTCGGGAGAAAACTCGATGGTGCGCACACCAAACCTGGTGCTCACCTCATCGGCGGCGCGGCCCTCGGCATCCATCAGGACCACCGTGAGGGAATACAGATAGGGGTCTTCGCAACTCCATAGACGGGGGGATTTCAGATGAATGTCCTTCAAACGGTACTCATATTCTTTCATCTTGCGGTTCCAGGCGATGTCGGTGGTGTCATCAGCGACGATGCGCCCGTCCTTGTCGCGGATGATGGCTCTCACCTTCAGTTGCTCGGTGCGCAGATAGCAGGCAATGTCTGACTGGATGGCTACCGTGGCTTCCCGTTCACTCACTTGCGGTGTGGTGATGTAGAGCGGATGACGGGGGAAAAACAGGTCGCGCTCGGTGACAATCAGGTTGACATCGCGGAAAAGACCGCCTCCCGTGTACCACCTTGAACTTTGCGGCTGCTGGGTGTTGGCTTTCACCGCAATCACATTGTCTTCTCCATAGCGGAGCATCCGGCTGATGTCTATACCGAATCCCACATAACCGTAGTCCGTGCCGCCAATGCGCTGGCCGTTGAGATAGACGTCGCCCACATACATGATGCCTTGGAAATCGAGTACCACGCGGTGGTTCTTCCAAGCCTCTGACGGACGTATCTGCTTGACATACCAGCCGATGCCCATCTCCTTGAAGGCACGTGCGCTGAGGCGGCTCTTGAAATTGCTCGCCTGGTCGCTCTGGTCTCCCTTCTCGTCGGCGGTGGGCGGCACCCAGGGCTGTTCTATCTGGAAATCATGGGGAAGGTCAACGTTCCGCCAACCATTTCCTTCAGCGACGGCTACCGGCACTTGCTGGAGGTCTCCCGCATGGAACTGCCATCCGAAATTCAAATTCACAGTCTCACGCGCTCCCCATGCTGCAGTGACCATCATCAAAGCCAATAGGATGGCTTGTACTTTCTTGCCTGTCATTTCGCTTCTTCTTTATTTTGTTTCACCATCTTACTTGTTCTCACGATTTTCAGGGGTGTGTCCCAACAGTTTGACAGAGGAGTTGAGACCACTGGCTACAGGTGCCCATCCCTCATAGGTCGTCTTCTTGTAGTTGAGGTCCACCACATTGATTTCCTCCATAATCCGCCATTTCTCTCCACGGCGGTCCAGGTCGGCGATGCGGTTGGCAGGCAGGTTGGTCACTTCGATGCGTATCTCATTCTTTCCCTTGTGCAGGCGGTTGCCTAAATCCATGGTGTAGGGGACGCACCAGGCACAACCCACATATTCGCCGTTGACGTAGACACGGGCACTCTCGCGGACATCACCCAGGTCTATCTGCCATTCTTTCAGAGCCTGTTTCTTGTCGAGTTTCAGAATGGTGGTGTAAACACCGGTACCCATCGTCACCCGGCATTGTGGGTCATCCAGTTGCTCCCAGGTCTGCAGATGGTCGAGTTGGAAAGTCTTTCCCACCTGGGGGGCTTCCTCGGTGAACGATAGTGTCCAGGGGATGTTGGTGAGGTCGATGGTGTCGGTGGGCAGGACGGGCTGACCCAGGGCCAGTTCCGGCTTGTCTGTGAGTGGACGGTCATAGGTCTGAAGGATTCGTGACTCTCCGGAACGGAGGTTCACATACACCCGGTTGTTGTTGACCAAGGCTGAGCGGATGTCGCCCGTGAGAGGGTCGAACCATACGGCATCTTTCATGCTGATGGCCAATGGCATCCAGTCGGCTTTGTCCTCCGGGGTAAGGTTGGCGATGAAATAGTGGTGACCGCTGTCGTTGGTCCGGCGGATGGCACGCAGGCCATAGTCGCAGCGCATGGGCTCCGGACGGGCCGCCTCCCTCATCTTCCCGGCGTCGATGCCATGGATGATATGGGCTCCGGCGGCCTCCAATTGTTTGATATGGTCGCGCAGGGCATCAGGCATCCTTCCGCTGCCAGGAATCACCAGTCCACTGTAGCGGGTGCCGGCAGCCGTTTCCAGTTTCCCGTTCTTGAATTGGGTTTCCATGAGGATGCGCTCACTGATATAGTCGCAGTCAAATCCGAGACTGTCTATCTCTAAGATGCTTTGGATAAATTCCGGTGCTTTCTCGTCCATCTTGTGGATGTCGAAAGCCATCAGCAGACCCGATGCTCCCTTGGCATGACGCTTGGCCCACATGTCGCGCAGGGGAACGAGCACCAGGAAGTCGTTGTCTGGCTTGCCCATCTGAAGGAAACTCTGACACCGCTCAATGTATTTCATCAGCGAGGGGGCATCACGCCAGATGCTGTTGTTGGGACTCATGTCCACGCTGGCATAGAACCTCCAGCCGGGCCATTTGGCTTCCTGGGGACTATAGCAGGTGCCGTGGAAAAACATATGGTTGACTCCACAGGTGAACATCAGGTCAAGGTCGGGTTTCATCTGCGAGAGCGATGTGCGGAAATGCTCCGTCAGCCAGGTGAAGGTCTCGCTGCTCACCAATGGCTTGCCCGTGATATGGGCGGCCGAGGAGGCGTATTTCAGCATGGAGACGTCGCTGTAGTTCGGACGGGTGAAACCAGGGTCTTTGCGGAGCCCCTTGATATTGAACTCTGAAAGCCCGAAACCTTCAATCTCAGGGATGTCGACCGAGGCATAGACATCAATCAGACTGGCTGGGGAGCCGTGGGCCTGGTTGCGGGTCTTCGAACCATGGCGGTGAGCCCAGGCCGTCCATTGTTGTGAGAAATTCTCCAATAGCATGTCGCTCAGGGTTTCCCGGTAGTCCGACAGGACATCCTTGTCCTTGTCGTTGGTGGGAAGGTCGATGCCGAGAAGGGCGGGGAAGTGCTTCTCCAATTCATAGCCGCGCCTTGCCTTGAATTCTTCCAACAATGTCGGGGTCCAGTTGGCATTGTACACCTCGTACGAGTCGTTGAAGAAATTATGGGGGTAGGGTACACCATTGGCGGCAAAAGCCTGGTCGAACCGCTCAAGATAATGCTTCACGGCATCCTTGTCGAAATGGTCGATGACGTATCCCGCTCCACCCGGGGCGGCACGCTTCACCTGTTGACGTGTGCGGCTCACATACTGGGCGATAATCAACCATTTGCCGGGCAGGCGCAACATCTGCAGCTTGTCTCCCTCAAGACTTCCGCGGAGGTCAAGGCAACGCCCCTTGTAACTCTTCACGTCGATGGGATAAGCCATCACGCAACCTAACTTGGCGTAGGGACGTTCTTTCTCGTCCTTGATGCTGATGTCTACTTCATAGGGCTTTTCCGTCACCTTTTCCACCACCACAGTGTCCACCACGAACAACACTTTGCAGGCGGCTTCCTCTATCGGGGTGGTAGGACCGCCGAAAGGCCAGCCCGTGCCGGTGCTCATATCGGTCAGTATCCCATGTTTGTTGCCTTCCTGCTCCACTTTGGCCAGCATGCTCATCCACGTGGGGGAAAGGAAATCGATGGCGTTCTTCTCATTTCCCTGCACACCATAGATGGGCGTGATTTCCACGCTGCCGGCACCTGCCTTAGCATATTGTTCCAGGTTCCAGGCGATATTGTCGGCATCCACCGCCGAGCCTGGCCACCACCACCGTAGACCGGCCTTGCATTCTGCGTTTGACGTGGGCCATGAAGGCTGTGCCATGACGGTTGCCGTGAT
>CACXDY010000239.1 GCA_902766505.1 uncultured Prevotellaceae bacterium | reverse complement strand
GGATAGATTTGTTCGATTTCTTGCCGAAGGCGACTAAAGTCCCCATACGACTAAACGCCCAATCAAACAACTCGCCTACTTGTCTACTAGTCTACTTGTCTACTCGTCAACTCGTCTACTTGTCTACTCGTCAACTAACTATTTTTCGAAGACATTGGCTCTGCGAGCTGTCTGCCGGATGCCATACTCACCGTCGATAACCTCGCTACCCCACCATGTCGGAGTCTTCCAGTCACTGCTTTCCACCATGTCAAGCCAGGCATTCTCCTTGTTGTTGCCCGTCCATGACCAAGGCATGAATCCATAGCCCAGACGATGGCATGTCGCAAGGATATGCCGATGGTCGGTTTTGCAGTGTAGGTTGTTGTGTCCATTGTCATAGTTGTACCCAAATTCTCCAACAATCAAGGGCAGGTTTTTCTGCTTGGCTACATTCAGTTTGTCGGTGATGGCTTTCTGGTCATTCCAGAAGCCGTACATGTGTACGGAAAACAAAATGTTGTGCAGGGGGTCGTTTTCGATAAGGGCATCTCCTTTTTTCAAGATAGGCTCTATGTTCTGTCCCCATCCTGGCGCATCGACCACCAACGTGGTTGTATAGCCGGCCTCACGCATCAGATTGATGGCATCGGTGTAGCTCTTCAGCCAGTGCTTGGAGGTGACTTTGTGGGAGCCCCATTCATTGGCGATGTTGATAAGGAGGTAGCGCTGGTGGTGCATGAGCATTACCTTCACGTCATCCCTGCAGTAATAGCGGGCCATGTCGAGAAGCCGTTCGCCTGAAGCCTTGCCCGTCACGTCATGCAACTCTACCATGGGAATCATCTTCAGTGCAACACATCTCGTGATAACCCGTTCCAACTCCTCTACCTGTCCTCTGGTCTGCCATACGATGCGTACGGTGTTGGCTCCTGTCGCCGCAATATCGCCGAGTGCCATGTAGGCCTTTTCCCTAAACCATGCATGAGGATTATTGATGCCTGCAATGATGAAAGGATGTCCCGTTGCGTCTATCAGCTGCGGGCCTTGAGTCGTGAATCCCTCTTGCGCATGACTTTCCATTGTGAAGAAGGCCATAAGGATGGCGAGTAGTATCGTTTTCATGGGGTCGCTGTTTGAGGATGAATGATTGGGAAATAGACTGTTTGTCATGCAAAGATAATGCAAAGCAAAAGCAAAACATCATAAAAGGCAACATTTTTTCAATATCGCTATATATACGGTCATTTGTCATGTGAAACGTTATGACACGGTGCAAACTCTTGAATAAGGGAAAAGACAGACAGACAAAACAATCTTTACAAGTCGCCCTTATATTTCTTCACCGGATTGCCGCGCTCCAGGGTGTTGTGGTTCATCCACACGTCTCTTGTCTGGTGCATCAGTTTTTCTTCTTCTATGGCCGAAAGTTTCATCATCAACCGCTCATACGCCAGTTTCTTGTTCTGGTTTTGTGAGCGCAGGTCGGATGCCACCACGCTGATGCCCGAGGGCCGGTGCGTCGCCCTGACGGCGGTCTCCACCTTATTCACGTTCTGTCCGCCAGGTCCGGAGGCCCGGAGCGTATCGAAGGTAATGTCCCGCTCGCTGACTTTGGCTTTTTCCAAAGGTTTGAAGGCATGAACGCCCACAAACCAATTTTTCCGGCGGTGCCAGGGACGGAAGGGATTCTTCTGTGCCACCCATAGCACTGAACCCTCCCATTCGTCGGTCAATCGTTTGATGTCGTCTCCTTTCACGGCAAGTGTGGCAGAGAACATACATCCGTCTTGCGGGCCATCCTCATGTTCCACCAATTCTGTCTCCAATCCCAATTTCCTTGCCTGTTCGATGATTTTCTGCATGACGAGCACCACCACACGGCAGCACTCTACGGGACCACGTCCCGAAGTGATTTGTATATACGTCTTTTCCATGTTATTCCTCACTCATTCTTACGATTTTGGGGATGATGGTCCCCTCAATGTTCACTAACTCTTTTTGTGCCTCCATCACGGCATCGATGTCCTTGTAGGCCGCAGGTGCTTCCTCTGTTGTTCCGCCGATAAGCGTGACGCCACATTCTGCCAGATGCTTCCGGAGAGCATATCGGCTGATGCTGTTGTGTGCGTCAAGACGCGACATGGTCCGTCCTGCGCCATGAGATGCGGAGAAGACCGACTCACAGCAGCCACGCCCCGACACGATATAGCCAGGTGTTGCCATACTACCCGGTATGATACCCAGTTCACCAGCATGGGCGGGTGTCGCCCCTTTGCGGTGTACGATGACGGCTGTCCCATCATTGAGCGTCTCACGCCAAGCATAGTTGTGGTGATTGCTGATGGTTGCCAATGGTTTCAACCGCAATGCCCTTGCCACATTCTCGTGGATGCAGTCGTGATTGACGGCAGAATAGGCTCCCGCCAACTCCATACAGGTCCAGTACTGCTGTCCCGCTTCGCTGTTTAGGTTCAACCATGCGAACGGCCCGGCTTGTCGGGGAAGACGGCACGTCTCTTTGGCAATGGTAGTGTAGTGGTCGGCGATGGCCGCCCCCAATCCACGGCTTCCCGAATGACTCAGGATGCCGAGATAACGACCTTCGTTCATCCCCATGATATTGGTTGGTGGGAGCACCACCTCACAGATATCAACAAAATGATTGCCTTTGCCGCTGCTGCCCAATTGTCGGATAGCTTTTTCGCGCAGTTTTTTCAGAACAGGGATATCGCGCCACTCGCACCTGTCGAACAGCGGATGGTATGTCCTATTTGGAAGGATGCCATCGAGTCCGAAAGCCGTGTACTCTGTTATTGCCTTGACTGCACGGTCATGGTGCTTCTTTAAAAAATCCGGTTCCGCATCGAGGATGGTCAGGCTCATGCGGCAACCTATGTCCTTTCCCACTGCATAGGGGATGACCACATGGCTGTCGGTAGCGAGCACGCCGCCGATGGGCAAACCGTAACCTGCGCATCCGTCGGGCATGAGAGCTCCTGCCACAGTCACCGGCAGGCGCATGGCCGTTTCCATCTGTCTTTCGGAGAGGGCATCAATACCTTCAGAACCGTAGACAGCATAGGGAAGAGGGGCCTCTCGAAGGTCAAATGCCATAGAAGGGATTAGGTCGGGTGCCAGCACAGCTGCGAGTTTCCCCCAGATTGAGTCGTTTCTGTAGTCTTCAGGATGGTGGATGATGTCGTCCAGGGTTGAGAGAATCTGCTCTTGTGAATCGTGTTTGCAATGTTTGGCGATGGTCGCCATGGCCATACTGCGTGCCATATTGTCGTTGAGTCCCATTCGGGTCAACATCTTTGGTTGTATATTGCCCATGATAGGTGTATAAAGTTTGAAACGTAGCAGGGTTAAACTCTGCCTTTTATTGATAATAAAATTGATGGACAGGAAGGAAACGGCCATGTAGGACAGTCTGCAGCCGGGAGGTTGCAGTTGCCGTTTCTTTACTGGGTGTTTGTTCTTACTTTATACTCATTCGTTCGACCCTTTCTCCAATGGTTAAAAGGGTTTGACATAAAAATCGGCGCAAAATTAGCAGATTAGGATGAGATATCCAAATTTATATCTGTATAATTTTTCTTCTTGCTTGTTTCTGCCATCCGCCCACCCTATGTTTAGCAGTTCACGATGTCAATCCGTGAATATCAGTGACCTATCACTCAATTTAGCCAACATGAAATAATCCATCGATACACTCGACAGCATTTATTAAGCGTTGCTCGTTTTCTCCACGAATGACAGCATAACTTTTTCCACGTTCAATGAGCTGCTCCTCGCACCGGTGGAAGAAAGATTCTCTATTTTCCGGCCGATAGCGGTGAATGTCATTCACCCAAGGCAAATCGACATCAAGAAGTAAATAATAATCGAAATGTTGTCTGGCGATGTATTCCTCGATAACGGGAGATTCTTTTCCAAACAGCTCGTTTGACCATAGTTTGGAAATGATGGCATCTGTATCAACAAAAAGCAATGGAGCGTTTTGTTGCCGTGCCTCTTCAACGGCTTTGAAATGCCCTTTCACTATCATCTCCATATCCTCGAAATCGATGTCGCCGTTCTTTGAGTCGATGACCTGTTTGGCGTACTCTTCCACATAGGGCATATGGTAATATCGGGCCAGCTGCTTAGTCAGAGTAGATTTCCCTGTCGATTCAGGACCATAGATGCATATGGTTTTTCTAAAAAAGTCCTGGACTATCGGAGCCAGATATTGCCATTGGCCTATGATATCCTGACGAATTCGTGTGGCGGAGACAGGCACCATTTTTCTATCGGAATCCACCATCACAAAATCTGCCGACAACTCTTCTGCCAATCGTGCCCCATAATGCTCGGAAGCAAAAACAGCATCGACAGATTGTGGAAGCAAGCGCAATAGTTCCTCACGCCAAATATCCCAAAAGAGAGGTGTTTCCGAGGGGTCTTGAGGAAGTGGATGGTTTTGGGTCAGCACTACTGCAGTGGGATATTGGTTCTTTACCCATTGCATTCGGCGCTTTACAGGTATCACTTCGTCCATAATGTTGTCTACGACAATATAAATCATGTCACAAGCATCAAGAGCACGTTGGATGAGCAGCATGTGCCCTCGGTGCAACGGGCAAAATTTCCCCAAGACAAAACCTGTATTATAATGTTTCATACGATTGTCTGATATAGGTTTTAATGAGTTCTTTGTATTGTCTGCATCGTAGAGAAGTGACAGCATGGGTGTTTGTCATGTCGAATCGTATTCCGGTGGTCTGAAACAAATCCATGTACCTCATCTGTCTGAACAAAGTTGGGTCCATACGGCAGAGCGACATGCGCAGCGCTTGAACATCGACGTTGTCAGCATAAGAACTGACCGCATTCTTCCACTCTTCATCATCCACGATGTTGCTGATAATGCCTTCTTCCTTCATGATAGTGCAGAGGTCGTTATAATTCAATGGGTTTTCACATGCTATATGATAAACCCCAGGTTGGCTGCGCCCAATGATGTCTGCCACGATATGCGATGCCTGGTCTATGGGGGTGATGTCCACTGCCATGGAATTAGACCGGTCGTAAGGGAGGATGCCAACCGTCCTGGCTCCCCGGAAAAACATGCCAAGAAAATCCTTTGGGGCTGACAGGCCGTGAACAGTATCCCCACACAGAAGCCCATAGCGATAGATGAACACATCGCAGTAGGCTGAAGGAATGGACTGTACCATTTTTTCGGCAACGAATTTGGTCTGCCCATATCCGCCATAAATGTTAGTGGGAGTGCTCAAGTTGTCGCTTTCGTACACCGTTCCCCTGTTCCTGTCGGTTGACACAAAGACTGAAAGTGTGGATGCAAAATGCAATTTCTTTCTGGCTCCTACCATGCAAAAGTCAATGATGTTTTTCGTGCCAAAGACATTTGTTTCTTTCAATGTTTCGTAATTGTCGAGCATGTTGACGGTTGCAGCACAGTGAAGCACATTCGTCACCTCATATGCAAGCCGATTGTATTCGTCTTCCGAAATACCGAAACAGGGCTTGGCAATATCTCCGCTGACAATCTCCAGGTCTTTCAGCACCTTCACATCAAGGCCATATCTGAGAAAAGTATTTCTGACCCTCTCTTCACCATCGGACGGAGACGAGCATCTTACCAAACATATTGCCTTGGCACATTGTCCCCTGCCCAACAATTCGTTAAGTAGATGAGAGCCTAAGAAACCCGTCGCTCCAGTTATAAGGAAACAGTCTATACCCTTTTTCGAGGGTATGAGTGTGCCTGGTGTGAAAGAGTAGGACCACTGGCTCTCAAGTTGGGAGAAGTGCATACACATGGAGGAACTTTCATTCCTCATTTGCGCCAACTGGCGTGGCGTATGGCATTGATGAAGTTCGTCTGACGTAAGGGCCAAGCCCATTTGCTGTAACTTGGATATCAATATGATAGTGTCTAATGAATCGCCACCACACAAAAAGAAATCATCATCGGGACCCACAGCCGGCAGTTTGAGAATGTCGGACATGATGTGGGCAATGGCCTCTTCCTCTTTCGAGGCATATTGAAATTCGGTCTTGAAGGTTTTGTTGCACTGAAGTGGGCATGTCAAAAGAGCCTGTAGGTCTGTCTTGCCAGAAGGTGTGAGAGGCATAGACTTAACGAATTCGAAAAAAGAAGGCGTCATCCAAGCAGGCAGATGATGCTTGCAACACTGACGCAACTGGCGGTCCATTTCGCTCCGTGTCACCCCGTTGTCCAGAAGTTCTATGAAGGCAATTAAGGCATCTTTGGCATTCTCCTGGCTGATGGCTCTCTTGACAACCGCCACTTTGCCGACATTCCTGTGGCTTCGGAGTACATGCTCTATTTCCTCCAACTCGACAAGTTGGCCGTGTATCTTCACCTGTCTGTCTATCCTTCCAACAAACTCCAACTTGCCATTGTGATTGATGCGGACATGGTCGGAAGTTCTGTAATAACGCACCCCATCAACAACAGGAAATTTCTTTCTCGTCAGTGTCTCATCTTTGTAGTAGCCTTGGGCCAAACCTATGCCGGAAATCCACAACTCACCATCAGTAGCGTCCAACCGCCCGTCTGCATACACTTTGTAATAAGTGTTCTCAATCACATCGCCCAAAAGCGGTGCCTTCCATTGTTCGTCACACCGACATAGGCTGGTGCAGACAGTTGCCTCTGTCGGACCATAAACATTGATGAGTCTGAGCCTGCGGCTCCACCGCCTCACCGTCTCAATGTCGGCAGGCTCTCCACCGATGATGATGGTTTGCAGGCAGTCGGGGCAAAACTCCGGACTTACCATCCTTAACAAGGATGGCGGTATGTCGGTATGTGTCACGCGGCGCTTTCTAATCACCTCGAATAACATGGTCGAAAGCCGCTCCTCAGACATGGGCTCGATGACCAGTGTGGCGCCAGAAGTCATTGTGACAAGGATGTCGGAGATGGAGGCATCGAAATTGACTGACAGAAAGAACAGATAACGTGAATGATGATTAACGCCAAATGCCTGATGCTGGCATCGGGCCAAGTTGCAGAGTCCCGAATGCCCCACAAGTATGCCTTTCGGCGTTCCCGTGCTCCCGGAGCTGTAGATGATATAAGCCGGACTGTGTGGCTGACACGGGGCAATGTCATCGGTCATGTGGCAGGACAGGGCATCACGATAGGAGTCTTTATCCAGACAGAGCGCGATGTCGGCATGGGCTGTTATAAATTGCCGGCGAGCCGGAGGCAAGTCTGTGCCTATGGGGACGAAAGCTTTCCCTGACATCCAGCAACCTATCATGCAGACGATGTATGCAGAGGATTTGGGTAGATGGATACCTACGAAGTTGCTGCCCGAACCGTGGTGTTTGATGTACTCTGCCACTCGCCTTGCCTGCTGCCACAGCTGTTGGTAAGAGAGTGAATCGCCATCGCCTTCCACTACAGCAGGAAGATCGGGATAAGTTTGGCAGACCTCGTGAAGGGCAAGAAGGATGTCATTGCAATTTGTGTCCATAGAGTATCATGCTTGGATGGTCTTCATCGTAGGGTGAAAGAGCGATGTCGCCATAAACCTTTTCGACTTGGAGGCCATGACGCAGGAACATGGTCTGGAACTGTTCGACACTGTAAAGTTTCGTCTGTCCGTAAGCAGTTTCCCTATGCCCATCTGGATAGACTATCAGCCAATCTGATTTCATCATCCCATCCTCTATCCTGCTTTCCCGTATGGTGATGATGGTACTATCGCCCGAAGGCACCTGCTTGACAATGAAACGCTGAAAATGCTTGTTGATGAACAATGGATTCATGGTCGAGAAGAAGAACTGCCCGTCTTGCTTCAAGTTGTTGCTAAATGGCACCAGCATCCGCTCGTTTTGTCCGTCATCTTCGTAATAACCGAAACAAGTGTTCCAATTGATGGAGATGTCGTATTGTCCAGTACGAATGAAAGTCTCGGCATCGCCTAACACGAATTCGGCGCGGGGAGAAGCGAGTTGCCTGCGGGCATACTCAATATAGGGTTCCGATATGTCGATGCCTGTGACCGTCAACCCTGCCAGATCTAATTCATGAGCCAGATACCCTTTCCCGCAACACTGGTCAAAAGCCTTCATTCCTTGATGCAAATGTCCAATCTGCTGCATGAAACGCAACGTCTCTGCTGCCTGTTGGTTGAGCACCACTTCCGTAAAGTCGCCTTTAAAGAAATCTATCCACCACTTCTCGTTTTTATTGGTCTCCATCTTCTCAATTCATTAGTTTTTGGTTCATATAAAAAATGGTAAGCATCAGCATCACCACTGGTTCGTAGACGGTCTGCTCCAATACGCTCATGGACGGAAGTGACCGCAGCAAGGCGATGATAGCATCTTTGTTGAAAAGCCCCATACTCATGAAGCTGGCCGATGTCAGTTCATCGTATATCTGTTCATGCTCGGACTTGCTGAAATATCGAGTCAATGGTGGAGCCTGGAAAGGATGTTTTTGTCTTCGGTAAATGCGGTCGGTAATGTAGGGACGAGCAGCTTCCTTCAGCACGTACTTCTCATTGACATGATTTTTTATCTTCATCTGCATGGGTAGACGGGCAGCATATTCAAAAAGATGGTGGTCGAGGAAAGGCAACCGCCCTTCAACCGATGCAGACATCTCGCAGCCATCGCCAAGCGTACCTAATATGTAATTGCAGAGCGCATGCTTGTTCCACAAATACAGCGACTTGTTGACAGGGTGTACACCAAGAAGTTTGGCCTCTATTTGATGATGGTCGCACATCTCATCAAGAAAATCATGGCTGTTGCAACGGTGCAGCATGTCGCTGTTAAGATAGTTGTACATTTTGTATCCTATGCCGGCCTTAGCAGCCAGAAAAGACGGGACAAAGCCCAACCTTTCGGCCAACCTGTCACAACAGAGCGTATCACCAACAGCAATTTCGGTTCCCGTTATGGCAAGGTTGGTATGATAAAGGTGTTCAGTCAGTGTTTTCATTACTTTAGTTGGCAAAGTGGCGAAAAGGTCTTTCCGCAGATGGGGATAGCCAGCCAGGCATTCATCGGCACCCTCGCCTGTCAATGCCACTTTGAACCCTGCCTCGTGGATGCTTTTGTTAAGAAGGTATTTGCACGACAAATGACCATTGACTGCCAAACCTTCACTATGGTAGACGGCATCAGGCAAGAATTTGAGAATGTCGTGTTGACCGACTTCAATCTTGTGCAATACGGCGCCACAATCATTGGCGGTCTCGGTGGCAAAAAGGTCCTCGTCGTATTCATCATCCGCCTTGGGAAAAACTATCGAAAAACAATGGACCGGTTCGTTAGTCAGATGAGACATGATACCTACAACAGTACTGGAGTCGAGCCCACCACTGAGGTGACAACATGCCGGCACATCTCCCTGAAGGCGTAATCGAATGGAATGGAGTAACAGTTCGTAAAAATCATCAACATACTGTTGCTCTTGAGCAGTTGTCAATGTCGGCTCATCGCCTGGAACATGATAGTTCATGTCCCAATAAGTGATGTCTTTCCTCTCGCAACCAGCCTGCCAAATGAGGAGATGGCCAGGTTCCAACTGTCTGATATCCTTGAAGAAAGTGCGGTCTGTGGGCTGGTATTGTATGGTCAGCGCCTGCATCAGACTATACTCATCCCATTCTGCCCTGACACCACAAGCAAGGATGGCTTTTGCCTTGGATGCAATAATCAGCCTCCTACCATCATCCCACCAACACAAGGGCTTGATACCGAAACGGTCTCTTCCCGCCACGAGCAAACGGTTTTTTTTATCATACAGCAGAAAAGCAAACTCACCCCTCAGATGCTCCATCATCCCGGTATAGCCGTATTTCAGATAGAGGGGAATCAGCAGTTCGCTATCGGAATCAGTCTGAAAGGTGTAAATGGATGAAAGTTCCAGCCTCAACCTTTTGTAGTCGTAGAACTCCCCATTCACCACTATGGTTATCCTTCCGTCAGGTGAACAGACCGGCTGGTGTCCATGCCTTACTCCGACGATGGAAAGCCGTCTGTGGCCCAGGGCGACATGTTCATCCTGCCACATGCCGCTGTCATCGGGGCCACGTAGTTTCAGCGTGTCAAGAGCAGCAGCAAGACTACCCCTATCCGGCATCGCTTCCCGGTCGACAATTCCTACTATTCCGCACATATCTTGAAAAACGTCTTTTTACTCCCAACATTCTCTGCTTCAGCAAAGGCTGCCTCATATTGAGATAGTTCATAGATGTTGCCAAACAGTAAGCTCGTATCGAGCGTATTTGGCAGATGATTGGCTGTGACTGTCAATATATGGCATGCTGCGTTAAAGTCACCATAGCGTGCACCCCTAATGCATACTTCCTTCATGGCGATTGAGTTTGCTGTGAAAGGGACAGGAGAATATGACCTGGACTTCAGCACCAACACACCTCCTGGTTTGAGCGCATTGATATAGGCATCGATGTTGAAAGGTTCCGTCTCTATAATGCAGTCGTAGCAATTCTTCTTCAACTCATCTATAGAGACTATTCTTTCTATGTTGCGATGTCCCATGATTCTGGCTACCTGAAATGTTAGTTCAGCTATCCTGGATTCCCCGAATATGCAAGTCCTGCCATTGATGAATTTCAGAGGGGCAAGTGCTGCGGCTACTGGTTCGAGAAACGCACCGAAGGGAGAGAGCAAAAGGGGATTCAAGTGAACCAATGCACTGTTAGGAACTGCAATATACTCAGCAAATGCTCCATCGCAGTCCTTGCCACACATCATGTCTTCTATAGTTCCAAATGACATTGGGTTGACACTGACCGCATCGCCCACTTTCCAGCCATCCATCTCGCATTCTCCATTCAAGAAACGGGCAATGGTCCCACAAAACTCATGCCCCATCACAATATTCTCTTTTGCCGGGACGATTCCTTTTCCTATGCCGATGTCGGTTCTGCAAATTCCTGCATAATGGACCTTAACAAGCACATCATAAAGCCTTGTCAATTGGGGGATATCCCTGTCTATCTTGTAGGCAACAGATGATTTATCGAGGATAATTGCTCTCATTCTTGTAGTTGTTTGCGATAATACTTTTACTCAATAGTTACGCCAATAGCAGATTGATGGCAACCGAGTGGTTTATGTTGTATCCTCCTCTTGGGGGTAAGGAGGCCATTCTATGTAGAGTTGTATGGGGCCTCGACGCTCATCTTCCTCCACAGGATTTGTCACCGTGATTCCAAGAAGACGCACAGGTTTTTGTTGAAAGTCCACCTCGTCAAGTAACACCTTTACCAGGGTCATGATTTTCTCCTTTTGTTCGATGGCGATATTATCAGTAAAGCTGTGGGTGGTTTGCCGGAAATCACTGAATTTCACCTTCAACACCAAGGTGCGTCCCTTGAAGTTGTTACGTGCAAGTCTCCCTTCCAGTTCACCGGCAAGAATGTCCAGTTCGGCCAACATGTCTTCCATCCTTGTCAGGTCTTTGATGTACGTCCTTTCGCATCCCACCGACTTTCTCACCCATTCCGTGACTACCGGACGGTCATCTATTCTACGGGCAAAGTTGTAGAAAACCCTTCCCATCTTCCCAAACTGGGTAGTGAGTTGTTGAAGAGAAAGTCCGCGCAGTTGCCTGCCTGTGAACACACCTATTTTGTGCATATGCTGTGCGGTCTTTTCACCCACGCCCCATAACTGCTCAACCTTCAGGTTGTCGATAAAATCAAGAGCCCGTTCAGGATGGACAGTACAAAGCCCATCTGGTTTACGATAGTCGCTGGCCACCTTTGCCAGAAATTTGCAGTAGCTCACCCCTGCGGATGCCGTGAGTCCTGTGACTTGTTTTATCTTTTGCTTGATTTCTCTTGCTATGTCGACCGCCATATCCATACCACGCTTATTGTTAGTCACATCAAGGTAGGCTTCATCAAGGCTAAGCGGCTCGATGAGGTCGGTATATTCATGAAAGATGTCATGGACCTGTCGGGATACTTCCTTGTAGCGGTTGAAATGCGGTTCGACCACAATCAAGTTCGGGCAAAGACGATGTGCCACAGCAATAGGGAGGGCTGAATGTATTCCATACTTTCGTGCCACATAGTTGGCAGTGGAAACGACACCTCTTGGCCCGTCGTGCCCCACTACGACGGGCTTCCCTTTCAGTGAAGGATTATCAAGCTCCTCCACAGAAACATAGAATGCATCCATATCAACATGGATGATTTTCCGCTGCTTCATTGGCTGTTTTTTCAGGCGAGAGGACACCATTTCGTGGTTCCTATCCATCCATACAAAAGGAGTACATTTTTCGGTTGTAAAATTACATATAGTTTTGCAAATTACATTTCTGTTTATTGAGAAAGTGATGGAGTTTAATCGATTTTTTGTTATTATTTAGGGGTTTGGCCCTGCTTAGCCATGATGATGGTAAAGGCGAGAAAGAGGTAAGAAGCAATTGTTTTC